>NZ_JBSGJX010000057.1:0-53112 GCF_053605785.1 Nonomuraea sp. NPDC003754 | reverse complement strand
GAGATGGAGGTCCTTTGGAGTGCAGCGCCTGGGCGCCACCCTCGCGCCAGGCACGCCGCCACCGTTCCACCGACCGCTCAGTGACCCGCAGCCGATCTGCTCCTGCACGGAGTGATCACGGTGCTGTTCCTCAGCCCGCAGTGACGCGTACGGGCTGCCGGTGAAGAACGGGTAATACCGGTAGGCGGGGAACAGTTCGTCCTGGCCGTGCCCGGCCTGGGTGTTGACCTTCTTGACCCGGCGGACAATCAGCCTGGCGCTGACCGCGCCGCCTTTCTTGCTGGTGAAGGCGGTGTAGCCGATCTGGGCGACCTCGGCGTCGGAGATCCAGCCGCCGGCTTGGTCATCGAAGATCGCGTTCGGGTACTGGATCGGCCTCCACGCGGTCTCCTCGATGGCTGTGATCGCCACCTTGACCTTGGGATCCAGTTTGGCGGTGACCGAGAAGCGCACGTCGTGGGCGCGGCAAGGGCCGACGGACTCGGCGCCGTAGAACGCGCTGTCGCCGCGCAGGATCAGTGTGCCCGAGCAGCCCACCTGCCGGGCGGTGGTGATGGACTCGCGGATCAGGGACGCTGCGCCACGAGCGGAGTTGGCGCTGCCGCCGCGCAGCCTGGTCGCGGCCACGAATGGGGCGGCCAGTGGGGTGGACAGGGTGATGGCCAGCACGTTCAGCCCGCGGACCAGGACACTTTTGCCTTGGATTTTCGTATGGCCGAACCCGGAGCCCTGCTTGGCATGGCCGTAGGTGCGTCGCTGCATGGAGTCACCTGGTCCGGCTGGCGCGCACCCACCCGGGCTACGCCCTGGAGGTCACCAACTTGCGCCTCATCGACCCCGGCAACGATGAGCAGAGGGTGCTCGCGACCTCATCGCAAGCGCGGTCCTGGTCGTGGTCGAGCACACCTGCCGACAGCTCCTGACGCGGTCGAGGTCCCGGAGGTCACCCACGCGGCAGAGCTGGTCAAGCCGGGCGGGCATCTGGTCGTGCTCACCGGCCTGCACCGCGCTGACCGCGTGGTTGATCCGCTGCCGGAGATCATCGCCCAACCACGCGCCGCGGGCCTGGTGTATCTGCAGTACCTCATCGGCCTACGCCAGCCCGCACAGGGCGAGCACATCCACCCTGACGTCTCCGATCGTGGCCTGGCCGCTTCGCACGAGCTGCAGGAGTGCGCCGGATTGCCGGCGAGCGCACGTGCGCAGTGACGTGCTGCTGTTCACCCGGCCGAAGACGCCTCCGAGTTCATCCGAACCGGAAACGGGGGCCTGCGGAGCCGCTCAGCGGACGGCAGCGCGGACGGAAGTGAGCGTTCATGATCGAGATGACGACGTCGGTGTGGGCGACCGGCCAGCAGAACGTCGCGAGTGCAACGGTGGGGCCGGTACGTGCCGAAGTCGATGCGGCATCCGGGCAAGATGCTGCCCTCCATCGCCGCCACAACGATCGCCGCCTACACCGCACCTGGAGAATGGGGCATCGACCCGAAGTGCGGGATCGGCACCACCCTGGTCGAGGCCACTCACCTCGACAGACACGCCGTGGGTGTGGAGTACGAGGAGAGGTGGGCGCGGCTGACCGTGGCGAACCTCGGCCACGCCCGCAAGCAGGGCTTCCGGCTTCGGGACGAGTGGTGGCCGGGGGGGTTCCCGGCACATCGCCCGACTGCCACCGGATCTGGCCGGGCGGGCGGCGCTGGAGCTCACCTCACCCGTACGGGGCGGCCACGCACGGGCACATCCGCTCGTGGAGCTGAGCCTGAGCTGGAGTAGCGCGGATTTTTCCGGCGTTCGGGCCCGATTCGGGCCAAACGCTGGAGCGCGGGCTGAACCTGTGGATTTCGCTTGACGCGGGCCATGGAGGTGGGCGTCGATACCACCCGCCCACGCACCCGCCGCCCCGCTACCGGGCCCCGAACCCGGGCTGTGGCCGCCCGTCGATGACCGGCAACCACATCCCGCCCCGGGGGGCTACGCGGGGCTGGGTCGGGGCGTAGCGCCCACCACAGCCCGCCAGGAACACGGCCCATACGGCCGCAGGCCTGTCCTCAACGTCACGGAGGTGATGCATGACTAGCACAACGCTAACCAGCCACCCCACGCAGCAGGCAACGCCAGAGGTGATCAGCCTGCTCGCAACCGGACGGCTGCTCGGCATGGGCCGCACCAAGGCCTACCGCCTCGCCCGCGCGGGGCAGTTTCCGTGCCGCGTGCTGCGCATCGGTGGCCGGTACGCAGTATCGGTACGCGGGCTGCGGGCGCTACTCGACCACACCCATCCGGATGGCAGACAAGATCGTCCGGCAAGCAAAGAAGGATGACCACGATGGCGAAAGCCCCGGAAACAACAGCAGCCAAAGAGCCGAACGTAGCCAAGGGCACCACCTTCAAAACGCGCGCCTGCAAGGACTCGGCCACCGGCAAGCGGCTCGGGAAGAACTGCCCGAAGCTGCGCCGCCCGCACGACGACGGAGGAGCCCGGTGGAGCACCACGCACGGCTCCTGGGGCTACCAGCTGGAACTGCCCGCCCACACGGACGGCAAGCGGCGTAACCCGTTGCGGCGCAGCGGATTCGCCACGCTAGAGGATGCCGGGGCCGAGCTGGACCACGCCCGCGGCCTGCTCGCCCTCGACAACGACCCCGCCGTACGGCGGCAGATCACCAAGCTGATGCTGTCGGTCCTCAAAGACGCCAAGAGCCTGCCCGATACCGAGGAAGTGAGGCGCAAGGTCCGCACCCGTCAAGACCTCAACCGGCACATCACCGTGGCCGAGTGGCTGGAGGAATTCCTCAAGCGCAAGCGCGCCATCGAGGCGACGACGAAACGGTCCTACGAATCCCACGTCCGCCTCTACCTTAACCCCTACCTCGGCGACATCCGGCTGGACCGGCTACGCGTCTCCGACATTGCGAGCATGTTCGATGCGATCGAGGAGTTCAACGACATCATCGCCACCGAACGCGCCAGCGGCGACCCCGCCCGCGTAGCAGCCGTCAAGCATCGGCGTCCGGTCGGCCCCACGAGCATGCACCGCATCCGGGCCACCCTGCGGCACGCGCTGAACATCGCGATCCGCCAGGACAGGCTCCTGGACTTCAACCCGGCCGCCGTCGTCGAGATGGCACCGATCGACCGGCCCAAGCCGGTCGTCTGGACCGAGGAGAAGGTGACGCAATGGCGTAAGGACCACGTCGAACACCGGGACCGCCTCAAGCGGGCACGCGACGGCAAGCGGGTCGACCCGATCGCCGCTTTCGTCAGCACTCCCCGGCCCTCGCCCGTCATGGTGTGGACCTCCGAGCAGACGTCGGCCTTCCTCGCCTACGCCCGCCGGGACCGGCTGTTCGCCCTGTATCGACTGATCGCCGTACGCGGCCTGCGGCGCGGCGAAGGAGCCGGCCTCCGCTGGCCGGACATCATCTTCGCGACATCAAGGATCGGCATCCACTGGCAGATCACCCAACTCGGCTGGACCCCGATCCAAGGCAGTCCGAAAACCGATGCCAGCGACCGTGAGATCGCGGTGGACGCCCAGACGATGGTCCTGCTCAAGGAACACCGTAAGCACCAGGCCCGGGAACGGCTGGCTGCAGGCGAAGACTGGGTCGATAGCGACTTCGTCTTCACTGACGAGATGGGCCGGCCGCTACATCCACAGCATGTGACCGACCGCTTCTACTGGCTGTGCTACCAAGCAGGGCTCCCGCCGATCCGGCTGCATGACCTGCGCCACGGAGCGGCCACCGCCATGCTCGCGGCTGGGGTCGATATCAAGATCGTACAGGAGACCCTGGGACACACATCCTCGGCCTTCACTCGCGACACCTACACCAGCGTCTACCCCGAAGCAGCCGCCGCGGCAGCCGAAGCCACCGCCGCGCTGCTGACCTCCTACCCACTCCCCGCATCGTCACCGGTCCCACCTCGACACGGCACAACTCGTTCCAGGGCAGGCGGCCAAACCGCCGCGACAGAGGCGGACGGGGCGGTGATTCACCTGCCCACCAGCTGATCAGCCGTCCGGAAACAGAGCGGGAGGTAGGCCAGCCGCGCGACCGCTGCTGACCTACCTCCGAGTCGAGCGAACCTACGTCAGCCGTCTATGAGTCGGCCACCCCGCGGCCGTCACGTTGCCAATCGGACACCTGGCCCGGGAACCGGCGCGTGAGCGCGGTCCACGTCCATAGTGAACAACGCGCCGTGTGGCGGAGCTAGCCGCCGAACTCACGGGCGACGACCAAGAGCGGCGATGTGCCCACGCCCGCGCTCGGGGGTTGATGGGGGGTTCCGCCACGATATTGCGGTTGTCTAGGACCCGCTGGGCATTAACCTGACCAGAATGAGTCTCTCAGCGCCCGGCCTGGTCCCGGTGCACGTGGGTCAACCGGCGCCGGGTTCTGAGCAAGAGCAGATGCTGTTAGAGGAGCAGGAGCGCATGCGCGCCCGGTATGGCCGGCAGCGACCTCCGCGAATACCGGGCGGGCTGGATTGGCAGAAGCACGGTCTGCAGCCGCGGTGGCTCGGCATGGAGACCAGCGACTGCGTCGTGGCATTGGAGCCGGGATTCTTCCACAACCGTGGCGCTGACGAACGGAACCGTTTCTTCGCTGGCGCTCGACGGCGCAACGAACTTGCCCTGGTAGTCGCAGTGATCGGTGACGTTGATGACGACAGCACTCGCAGCGTCCTGTCACAATTCGACTCGTCCGTTTACCTCAACACCACGCTCACCAGCGTAAACGGCCGGCGCCTCCCCGTCGGGACTCGGCCCGAGATCGCCCCAGACCTAAGCTCTGCTGACCGCGACTTGGCGATCCGGCTGCTCACTCGCCCGCCGGACGCCCCGTGGTGGAGCTTGCACCTCGGTGGCGTACAGCTGGAAGGCGGCACCGGCTCCGGGTCTGTGAACCACGAGGCAGAGGGGCAATTGCACCCTGTTCTCATTGACCCGCTGGGGGACCCGGTGGTCGCGGCTTGGACCTCACCTTCGTGCGGTCAGCGCTGGTACATCATCCCGGACGCCACCGGTTGGGACAACGTTCTGAGCTGGCTGATACATCGGGCCCTGCCCGAGTTTGTGCCCGATGCCCTACGCCGGGCGCGCTCCCCCCACTTCATAGAGCCTGACCTACAGACCACCACCGAGTTGGCAACTCGGCAGGCCCTAGACGAGCTGGAGGCGCGCTACATCATGGAGAAGCTGCGTCTTGAACAGGACTTGCGGGAGGCCGAAGCGCGTGCTGAGCCGGTACGGTACGGGCTGCTCTATGGCACCGGCGCCGAACTGGTCCGTGCGGTTGCGGTAGTGCTGACCGAAGCGGGCCTGCAAACCGTCGATCTGGACGAGGCGCTCGGCGCCACCAAGTCGGCAGACCTGCTCGTAAGCGCCGACTCCCTGCCCGGACGCCTCGTTGAGGTCAAGGCCGCCAGCGGCGCGGCCCAGGAACACCTGGTCGGCCACCTGCAGCGGCACCTCGAGACTTGGCCCCAGCTGCGCCCCAACGAGCCAGTCAGCGGCGGCGTCCTGGTCGTCAATCACCAACACAAGTTGCACCCGTCCCAGAGGGCGGCACACGTCTACTCCCGACCCGAGTTCGTTGCCGCGCTGCCTGTGCCGGTCGTGAGCACCATGCAGCTGTTTCACTGGTGGCGCACGGAGGACTGGGCCGCAATCCGTACCGCGGTACTCGGTGCCGACCTTCGCACCGCGGTTTCGAGCGCAGTTACGGAGGAGGTCACAGATCGTCCAGAAACGCCACCGGTGAGCCGGTGGCAGCGGTGGCGCTCTCGCGGGCGTAGCCGGTAGCGATCTGGTTGGCCGAGGCACACATCAGGTGTCGCGGGCGGAGAGGAGCTGGGCGCGTGTAGGTGGCGCCTTCGGCCTAGGGCGTGTTCTTGATGAGTTCCAACAGTCCGTTGGGCAGCAAGGTGTCGTTAGTGGGGCCACTGTGTGGAGCGACGGCGGTGATGCCGGCTAGGAGAAGGCGGATCAGGTAGGCCAGGGCAGTGGACCTCGATCCGCCGTAGGCCCAGCTCAGGCCGCGCCCGGACTGTTCGGGGGCCAGGTAGAGGACGCCGTCCTCGGTGCGGATCCACACCTGCCGTCAGCGCCCGCGACCCCTGGTGAAACGGGCGAGGAAGCCACGCGCCTGGTCACGTCGGTGCCTTCTGTACCCAGTGTGGATGCGGCCAGGCACTTGTGGAGGTGGGAGATTGGATGGCTTCCTGGCACCGGTATCTACAACCGCTGGAGGCAGCAGCATGGCCCACCACTAATGATCTTCGGTGGGCCCTGCATGCCCTACTTGGTGGGGTCAAGGTTAAGCAGCATCGTCGTCTTCCTCACCGGAGTCGAGGTCCGGCTCATTGGAGTAGATCGTCGATTGGACCTTGACGGCGAGCTTGGAGAGCTTGGCCCATTCGCGGCGGGATCCGAGCGGATGGGCGCCTGCGGCGTCCGGTGTCTGGCTCAGCCGGATGAGCTGGGTAAGGGCCTCTTGTGCATCGGTGAGGGTGCCGAGCAGCTTGCGCCGATAGTCGGCCATCTGATCGAGGACCGGTTTGGGCGCGGTGTCGTCGGCGGCAGCACGCCGATCCTCTTCCTGGGCTGCGCGCTGGGGGTCAGACAACTTGACGACGGTGTACTCGTCGAGGCGGCGGGGTACGCCCGCGCCGTCGCGGGCGATGCCGTCGTGGGCCTCCAGATCGACGTCGACCAGGATGTAGCGGTCGTCCTCGGCCCCCTCCTTGATCAGCTGCTTGTCGGTAAAGGAGTTCACCGCCACCCGATCGGCGTCGAATCTGTTGGCGGCGTGGGCAAGCAGGAGCAGCCCGGCAGGGTTGTCCGCCCGGGCCAGCCCGGCGATGACGTCGTCGACGTCGGCGCGGAACGGGACGGTGATGCCGACCGCCGAGCCGACGTTGCGGGTCAGCAGCTTGTCGGTGATCAGTGCGATACCGCCGGCGACGGCCAGGGTGAGCCTGGCGTCGAGGTCGCCGGAGGCGGCCGGTTCGACCAGCGTGGTGAAGTCCGAGCAGGGCACCGGCTGCCAGTCCGCGTCGGTGACCTCCTTGGTGAGCACGCCTCCGTTGCCCCAGGCGTTGCGCGCCTGCCGCAGGGTCTGTTTTTTGGCCAGCCGCCACGGCAGGTCGGTGATGGGTCCGAGGATCTCCGCGTAGGTGTTGGTGCGCAGCCGTTGCTTGCCCGCGATCGCCTTCACGTGCTTCTTCATGACCTCGAATACAGGCGGGCGGGTCAGGTAATGGACCAGGAACACCGTACGCCAGAGGGGCGTGCCGGGGATGGTTTGGTCGCAGAAGACCTCGGGCGTGTGCTGGGGGTGGTACTGACCGATGGCCAACCGGTAGACGTCGGCGACGCTGATGCCGGTGGTGTCGGTGACGCCGTCGAGCATGGTCCGCTTGAGCGCCCGGGAGCCGATCTCGGCGTTCTGCGCGGCCGAGTCCCACATGCCGAACTCGACGTGGATCGACGACAGGATGCTGCGGACGGCATCATCGAAGACCTCGCCGGGCGGCAGCCCAGAGCCAGGGTGCACCTGAAGCCCCACGGCGATCTGAGCCGGCACAACGATGCTCTGCCCGATCCTGATCGATTCCTCGGCGGGGGTGGCACCGCTCAGGCCAGCGATGAAGGACGCCCGCAGCTTGTCGAGTTCGCCCTGCCGGCCGAGCGCCATGCGCTGGGTCAGTGGCTTGTCCACGCCACGACGCACGGGCTTTTCAGCAAGCAGGACCTCGATGGCCCGCTCAGCGATCTCTTCAGGAGTCGCCTGGTCCCCGCACAGCGCGCCCCAGGCGCTGACGACGCGCGTGATTCCGTCGCGGACGACCAGGACATAGAGCGGCTCGGATCCGTCGGAGAACTCTATGCGGGCCACATGCGCGACGATCGCCCGGGTGATGCGCCGGCTGAGGATGGACTCGTCGTACTGCTTGTTGGAGTTCCGGGTCGCGATGATCGTCTGGCGCAGGTAACCACGCAGATGATCATGGTCGCGAAACCGGTACACCAACATCGCATGTGCGGTGTCGCCGGTCAGCTCGCCCTCAATCTCAGGGTCGGACTCCGCGTGCGGGTCCTGCCCGATGCGCGGCTGCACCAGTGGGAAGACCTCGGTCAGCCAGACGCGGCCGTTGCCGGAGCGCAGCGTCGCTCCGCCGACGTGCTCTTCGATGAGCGAGGAACCACCAGTGCCGGACTGGTACAGAAGCTGCGCCGTCAGTGCGGGCGGGTGGACCACCGCCCGCGACAGCGCGTGCCAGCCGTCTTCCGGCAGTGCGCAGTAGGGGTTGTTCTGACCGACACGCACCAGTCGGGTGCGATCGCGGACTTCTGACAGAGCGGGCAGTTCGTGGCTGAAGTTGGTGACGGTCAGCGTGTCGTCGCCGACCTTCAGCGTGATGGGGTCCCACCGCTCGTCGCCGTGAGTAACCGGCTGTTCCGGGTGGTGGACCGTGTCGAACTGCGGTGCCTGGAACTGAGCGTCAACAGACATGTGCGTCTGTCCTCTCGGTGATCCTGGGCGCCATCCGGCACTCACCGGGGCCCTGCCCCTCGTGCTAGCGCGTGCATACGCCGTCTGGGGGACGCGGAGATCATGAAGGTCCGCGCTGCGTCGCTTGGCAGATCCGAAAGTGCCCCACACCTGGTCACATCGCGCGGCGCGGCTCATGTCACCGGCCGAACGTGTACCCGATGGCTCCTTCTGGGAGCCCCCGGAGCGATCTCCGGGGTGATGCATCGCCCCTGCCAAGGGCGCGACCCGATCCACGGTACATCACTGAATCGCCGCATGCGTCGGCGTTTGTGCCACTTCCAGTGAGCCGGGGTGGACACCGCACCAGGTGTTCCCGCCCTGGCCCAACTGCGCGCCGAGCACCCGGGCATGTCCTGGCACTCCTTCGGCGGCCATATTCCGCGACTTCGAGCCGTTCTGGACCACCGTCGGCGACGGCCTGCCCGGCGGCTACCGGCACCGCCTGCCCTCGCCTTACCCCCATATCGGTACCGGCTGGCCACAGCAGGGCTGACTTCGCCCGTTACCCCGCCCGTCCCCGGCCCGGCAGGGGAAGATGGCGCTCGTGAGCCAACCAACGCGGGAGCAGCGGGCGGCCGCGCTGCATCGGCTGGGGACGGCTGGCCGAACAGGGCGCACCACTGAGCGCTGAAGTCGCCGCGGCAGCGGCAGCTTTGGGGGTTGGCCGAGCGGACTGTGTGGCGCCGCATGGGTTCGGCCCTCATGTCGCGGCCGCGGTTGCTCCGGTCGCACGCCGTGATACGCGTGCGATCAGCCGAGACCCCAGCAACTCCCCCTCGAGCTCTCATAGCCCACCCCAGGAACGGGGCAGCCGCAGCCGGGGCCCCGAGCAGGACGAAGACGACGCTTCGCAGACAAGGAAGACGAGCTCACGAGCAGATCCGTTCTGCAGAGGAGGTCAGAACAGCTCCGCTGCGAAGCGGCGGAGCATGCGCTTCAGACAGCTTGATCAACTCTTTGCCGGAAGGAAAGCGCCTCCCGGCCCAGCATGCCCGCTGCACCTTCCGGTTTGGCGTTCTCTTGATCGTCTTACGAGTCTGACCTGACGAACGGGCTCACGGGACGCCCAGCCACGTGCCTGTCCAGCCACGTGCCAGCCACGTGCCGTGTCAAGTTCTGTCAAGTTCTGTCAAGTTCCGGTACCGTGCCGAAGAGCATCCGGCGAGCAACCACGGGAGCGTCTCAACGCGGCCGGAGCCACTCGAAAACCAAGAAACCCCAGCTCAGCGCCCTGAGCTGGGGTTTCGATGCTGTGCGCCGCCAGGGACTCGAACCCCGGACCCGCTGATTAAGAGTCAGCTGCTCTAACCAACTGAGCTAGCGGCGCCTGCGGGAAGAAACATACCCGACTTCACGGCACAGGTCGAATCAGCGGCGGTCCAGCGGTCCGGCCGCCCGCCGCCCGGTGATGAGCTTCGCGAAGACCACCGTGTTGTCGAGGTAGTGCCTCGTGGTGGTGTTGAACGCCCCGGCGCAGGTGATCAACCGGAGGGCCGGATGCCCGGGATCGCCGTACACCTCCCGCGCGGGGAACTCGTCCTTCGGATAGGTGGCGACCTTGGTGACGACGAAGCGCAGCCGGCGCCCGTCCTTGCGGGTCACGAAGACGCGTTTGCCGGGGGTGAGCTCACTGATCCGGTAGAAGACGGCCGGGCCCGTGGTGTTGTCGTAGTGCCCGACCATCACCGCCGCGCCGGGCGCGCCCGGCCTGGGCCCCATCTTGAACCAGCCGACCTTGTCGGAGACGCTGAGCGGCGGGGCGCCGATCCTGCCGTCCTCGTCGACGCCGACCCGCATGACGGCGGCGGCGATGTCGAGGCTGGGGATCTGGAGGTTCAGGGGAGGCGAGTCGATCCCTTTGGCTCCGGCGGGCCCGACAGCCGCCGTCCGGGGTGGCTTGACCGGGAACGGCCTGGCGCGGGCGGACACGTCCGCCGGAGCGGCCTGGAGACTTCCGGCCCTGCGAGCCTCGGACGTCCCGGCCCGACGGGACTCGGACGTCTCATCCCGGCCAGGTCTGGGGGTCTCGGTCCGACGGGGTGTGGAGGTCTCAGCCCGGCGAGGTTCCGATGTCCCGGCCCGACGAGGCTCGGACGTCTCAGCCCGACGGGGTGCGGAGGTCTCAGCCCGACGGGGTGCGGGGGTCTCGGCACGGCGGGGCTCGGACGTCTCAGCACGGCGGGGTGTGGAGGTTTCGGCACCGCCGGGCCTGGCGCGGTCGGCTCGGACCTGCTGCGGCGGCCTGGGGGTCGTCTCCACTCGCGCCGGCGCGGGCGCGGCACTGTGGACCTGCCTGACCGGCCGGGAGACCGGCTCGCCTCGTACTGGCGCGGGCGCGACGGCACGGGCCTGCCCGGGCCTCTCAGCCCGGCCCGGCGTGTCGGCCTTTCCCGGGCCTGGTGTGCGGGTCCGGACCGGCTTGGGCGGGCTCGACGGCGCAGGTGGAACCGACGGCTTCGAGCGGGCGACCGGCTTCGGCGGACTGGGCGGCACGGGCGAACTCACGGGCTTGGAACGACTGACCGGCTTGGGCGGGCTCGGCGGCGCAGGAGGAACCGACGGCTTCGAGCGGGCGACCGGCTTCGGCGGACTGGGCGGCGCAGGCGAAGTCACCGGCTTGGAACGACTGACCGGCTTCGACGGGCTGGGCGGCGCGGGCGGGGTCATGGGCTTGGAGCGGGCGGCCGGCTTGGGCGGGCTCGACGGCGCAGGTGGGTGGGGTGACTGGGGTGGGGTGGGCGCCTTGGGCGGAGACACGTTGGGCGCCTGGCGCGCTCCGGGACGGGCGCGTTCGAGAGTCTCGGGTCCGGTGGGATCGGGGGCCTTGGACGTGCGAGGTCCGGAGGGGTCGGGGGCCTTGGACGTGCGAGGCCCGGAGGGGTCGGGAGCCTTGGACGTGCGAGGCCCCGCGGGGTCGGAGGCCTTGGGCGTGCGGGGCCCGGAGGGGTCGGGGGTCTTGGGCGTGCGAGGTCCGGAGGGGTCGGGGGACTCGGCCCTGCCGGTGGCCGCGTTCGCGGGCGCCGGTGTGAGGGTCAGGGCCATGAGGGAGGCCGCCACGCACAGGGCGTGGCGGCCGATTGCGTGACGGATCATCACTTGCGGACGGTCGCCTTGGCCATGCCGCCGCCGCCGGTGTGGGGGCCGGGACCCCAGCCCGGGCCCCAGCCGCCGCAGCGGGGGCCGCCCCACCATCCGCCGCCGCCACCACCGCAGCCGTGGCCGCCCTTGAACCCGTGGCCACCCTTGAAGTCGTGGCCGTCCTTGAACCCGTCGCCCTTGAAGTCGTGGCCGCCCTTGAACCCGGGGTCACCCTTGAATCCGGGGTTGCCCTTGAAGTCGTGGCCGATCTTGCCGAAGTTTCCCTTGCCGAAGTCGATCTTGCCGAGGCCGCCCTTGCGGCCGTTCATCCTGCCGAGGTCGTCGTCGAGGTCCTCGTCGAAGCGCCTGGGACCGAAGTCGTCGTCGGGATCGGCGGCGAGGACCGCGCGGCCGGGCAGGCTCTGCGCCGCGACGGAGGTCGCCATGGAGGCGAGACCGAATCCGGAGAGCAGGATCAGGCCGGTGGCGGCTACTGCGATACGCATCGCTTTTTCCTCTCTGAGTGACTGTGAAGTCGAAGCGGGAAATCCCCTCATGTCGCATCCGCCGAACCGACACAATCCGCTTCTTGCCATGGCCATTACTGCAATAAGGCAGAAGACCGTTTATCGCCATTTCTCTTAACGCCACAGAACCCGTCAATTCGGACTTATTGTTGGCCCCTGCTAGAATAAAGTTCGGCCCCCCGCCCGACAGGAGCATCGATGTTCAACTCGCCCGCCGACGTGAGCGAGCGCCTCGCCGCCGTTGACTACCTCTCCGACGACTCCATCGCCACCTCGGTGTTCCTGGCCGCCGCACTCGGCAAGCCGCTGCTCGCCGAAGGACCGGCGGGGGTCGGCAAGACGCAGCTGGCCAAGGCGGTCGCGAAGGCGACCGGGGCCCGCCTGATCAGGCTGCAGTGCTACGAGGGGCTCGACGAGGCCAGGGCGCTGTACGAGTGGAACTACAAGAAGCAGTTGCTGCGCATCCAGGCGACCAGCTCGGACGACGACATCTTCTCCGAGGAGTTCCTGCTGGAGCGGCCCCTGCTCAAGGCGATCAGGAGCCCCGAGCCGGCCGTCCTGCTGATCGACGAGACGGACAAGGCGGACGTCGAGGTCGAGGGCCTGCTGCTGGAGCTGCTGTCGGACTTCCAGGTGACGATCCCCGAGCTGGGCACGATCGAGGCGACGCTGCGGCCGTTCGTCGTGCTCACCTCCAACGCCACGCGGGAGCTGTCGGAGGCGCTCAAGCGGCGCTGCCTCTACCTGCACATCGAGTACCCGACCCCGGAGCGCGAGCGCGACATCGTGCTGTCGCAGGTGCCGACCCTGCCCGCGGACCTGGCCGAACAGCTCGCCAGGACGGTGGCCACGCTGCGGGCGCTCGAGCTGAAGAAGGCCCCCTCGGTCGCCGAGACCGTCGACTGGGCGCGCACGCTGCTGGCGCTCGGCCGCGCGGAGCTCGACGAGGAGACCGTCTCCGGCACGCTCGGCGTGGTGCTCAAGCACGCCTCCGACCAGGCGCGCGCCCGCAAGGAGCTGGGCCTGTGAGCCTGGTGGACCGGCATGTCGGCTTCGTGCACGCGCTGCGCGAAGCGGGGCTGCCCGTGTCGCTGGCGGAGGGTCTCGACGCGGCCAGGGCGCTGCGCGTGATCGACCTGACCGAGCGGGAGTCGCTGCGGGCCGCCTACGCGGCGACGCTGGTCAAGAAGCCCGCCTACCGGCCGGGCTTCGACATGCTGTTCGACCTGTGGTTCCCGTCGTCCACCACCGGGCTGTCCGGTACGGCAGGCAGCCCAGGCGAGCACCCGGCCGACCCGCCCGACGACCCCCGCGAGCGCCTGGCCGAGCTGCTGCACGGTTCGACGGAGGCCGAGATGAGGCAGTTCGCCCGCGCGATGGTCGACCGGTTCGGCCGCCAGCCCGCCGCGGAGGGCAGGCAGAACTGGTTCTCCTACAGCGTCATGCGGGCCCTGTCCCCCGAGACCCTGATCGCGAGCCTGCTGCGGGGTGTCCCGCGGGGCGGCCTGGAGGAGAGGACCGCCAGGCAACGGATCACCACCAATATCAGGCGCTTCGAGGAGGCCGTGGCCGCCGACGTCCGGCGGCGGATCGCCGAGGACTCCGGCATCGAGCGCATCGCCCGCTCCGCCGTACGGCCGCCGGTGGACCAGCTGGACTTCCTGCGGATCACCAGGGCGGACCTGGCCAGGCTGCGCAGAGAGGTGTATCCGCTGGCCCGCCGCCTGGCCACGCGCCTGACGATCAAGCACAGGCACGGCAGGCGCGGGCGGCTCGACTTCCGCAGGACGGTGCGGGCGTCGCTGTCCACGGGCGGCGTGCCCGTGGAGCCGAGGTTCCGGCCGCCGCGCCCGCACAAGCCGGAGCTGGTCATCCTGTGCGACACGAGCGACTCGGTCTCGTCCTTCGCCCATTTCACGCTGCTGCTCACGTATGCGCTGAGGGAGCAGTTCACCAAGGTGCGCGCATTCGGTTTCGTCGACACCGTGGATGAAATCACGCGGTTCTTCACCCCGGGTGGAGATGTGGGCGAGGCACTGACCCGACTCGCAACAGAAGCTCATATGTCGCGGTTCGGCCGGACGAATTATGGGCGGGCATTCGAGGAGTTCGCCGAAAAGGACGCCGTCGGGCCCAGGACCAGCCTGCTGATTCTCGGCGACGCGCGTTCCAATTACCAGCCGCCCGCGCTCGACACGCTGCGCCGGCTGGCCAAGGGCGCCCGGCGCGCGTACTGGCTCAACCCCGAGCCGAGGCGGCAGTGGGACAGCGGCGACTCCCTCGCCACCGCCTACGGCTCGATCGTGCCGATGCGCGAGTGCCGCAACGTCACCCAGCTGGCGGAGTTCATCGAGCGACTGGCCTAGCCAGCTCCCGCGCCGCCGTACGGGCGATCAGCTCGATCTGCTCCTCGGTCAGCACCACCCGGCCCGCCCTCTTGATGACCTTGGCCACCAGCGAGGGCTTGAGCAGCGTGATGCCCTCGCCACTCACGATGCCACCGCGCGGCAGCCGGCCGCAGTGGACGGCGAGCATCGGCTCGATGGACAGCGCGATGCCGGTCTCCCTGCTGAGCAGTGCGGCGAAGGCGTCGGCGGTGTCGACCAGCGGCTTGGCCACGTGGGAGCCGAACTTCTCGCCGAAGAACAGCCGCCCGCCGTAGGCCGCGATGTCGGTGTCGGGCGACCACGCCTCGTTGTCGACGATCCAGGCCCCGGCGGGGCCGATGATCAGATGGTCGATGGAGGCCTGGCCGCGGATGGCCCGGCCCTGCAGGATGCGGTAGCCGGACTTGTTGAGGCCGCGTTTGAGCTTGCGCTGGGTGATCACCTCGCCGCGGCGGCGGCCGCGCCAGACGGAGGTGGCGTTGAAGTTGTACCAGACGATGCCCCAGTCGAGGGCGGCGACGAGACCGGCGAACAGCAGCCCGAAGACGGGGATCCAGGGCAGGTCGAAGCGGAAGGCCAGCCCCAGCCCCGCGACGAACCCGACTCCCGCCTTGATCGCCCTCGACCGTTGCCGGTTCTTGGCGTCCTCGCGCCAGAACTTCTCGTACCACCACTGCGGGGACGAACCTGTGAACTTCTCGTCCTGCTGCACGTAGATCGAGCCACCGGGCACGGCAAACTCCCCGAGTTCAGTAGGTCCACCTTGGATCTGCCACGCCGAAGATCCCTCGCTGGTCATCAGATACCCAAGGTAAGCCTAACTTAGCCGTGACGAGGCCCTTCCGGACACTCAACCGACCAGTCGGTATGCTGTTGACCATGGCACAGGATGAACCGGTCAGGCAGCGGCTGTTGTCGGAGGCGACGAGGCTGTTCGCCGACCGCGGCTTCGAGAGCACGTCGGTGCAGGAGATCGTGGTCGCGGCCGGGGTCACCAAGGGCGCGATGTACCACTACTTCGACTCCAAGGACGACCTGCTGCACGAGATCTACGGTCGCGTGCTGCGGATGCAGATGGACAGGCTGACCAGGATCGCCGACGGCCCGGGGACCGTGGCGGAGCGCCTGCACGCCGCGGCGGCCGACGTCGTGGAGACAACGGCGGACAACCTCGACGACTCCAAGATCTTCTTCAGGTCGATGCACCTGCTGGCCCCCGAGACGCAGAAGACGGTCAGGGCCGATCGCCGGCGCTACCACGAGCGCTTCCGCGACCTGGTGGCCGAGGGGCAGCGTGAGGGCGTGTTCCGTGCGGACGTGCCCGCCGAGATCGTGGTCGACTACTTCTTCGGCTCGGTCCACCATCTCGGCACCTGGTACCACGCCGACGGCCGGCTCTCGGGCGCCCAGGTCGGGGCGCACTTCGCCGACCTGCTGATCAGGTCGTTGCGACCGTAGGGGTGCGCGCGACGCCCCTGGTGACCATCCGGCTCACCAGGGCCAGCAGCCGGCGCGGCCGGCGCGGCATGAGGTGGGCCATCGCGAAGTTGCTCGCCCCCGGCACCACGTAGCCGCGGTCGCGGTCGAGGCCGCGCAGCGCCGCGGCGACCACCTGCCGGGGCGTGGACATCTTGCCGCCGATCGCCGCGTCTCTCGTGCCGAGCACGTCGAAGAAGGGGGTCTCGACCGGCCCCGGGGTCACGGCGAGCACCTTGACGCCGGTGCCGCGCAGCTCGCTCCACAGGGCCAGGCTGAAGTTGAGGACGAAGGCCTTGGACGCGCCGTAGGTGGCGAAGTAGGGCGCGACGTTGAAACCCGCGGTGGAGCCGACGTTGACCACCGCCCCCTCCCCTCTCGCCAGCATGCCCGGCACGAGCGCGTGGGTCAGGCCGACGAGCGCGACCACGTTGACCATGAGCTCGTCGTGCTCGCGCTCCGGCGAGAGGTCCTGGAAGCGGCCCGCCGTACCGAAACCCGCGTTGTTGACCAGCAGGTCGATCCGGCGTCCCTGGACGCGCTCGGCCACCCTGGCGGCGGCGTCGGGGGCGGACAGGTCCTGGCCGATCACCTCGACGGCGACGCCGTGCCGGTCGGCCAGCTCGGTGGCCAGCGCCTCCATCTTCTCCACGGAGCGGGCCACGAGCACGAGGTCGTGACCCCGGGCGGCGAGCTGCCGGGCGAACTCGGCGCCGATCCCGGAGGAGGCGCCGGTGACGAGAGCAGTCTTGTTCATGAGAGCGAATGTAGCAGCTTGGCCGATAACTGCAACACTTTGTCTCAGTTAGGTGCTGTAGCGTCGGCGCATGACAGTCAGGCGGTTGCGGGCGGACGCCGAGCGCAGCGTGCGAGCGATCATGGCGGCCGCCGAGCGGCTGTTCCGCGAGAACCCCTCGGCCACGATGGAGCAGATCGCCGAGGCGGCGGGGGTCGCGCGGGCCACGATCCACCGGCGCTTCGCCAGCCGTGAGGCGCTCATCGAGGCGATGGAGCTGGCCGCGTGGCGCGAGCTCGACGCGATCGTCGAGGCCGCGCGCCCGCAGACCGCTCCCCCACTGGTCGCCCTCCACCAGGCGACGGCGGCGATCCTCGAGGTCAAACCGGGATGGCGGTTCACCCTGGCCGGCCCCGTGCCGATGGGCGCCGAGGCCAGGCAGGTGCAGGAGAGCGTGATGGGCAAGTGCGACGCGGTGTTCGCCAGGGCGCGGGACACCGGGCTGCTGCGCCCCGAGACGGACGTGGCCTGGGTACGGCAGGCCTACCTGGCGCTGCTGACCGAGACCGCGCACACGGCGCCCGACGACGCCGACCCCGACGCCCTGGCCGCCCGCCTGCTCGACACCCTCCTGTACGGCGTCGCGGCGCGTTGACGATCAGGCGGGAGCCGGCAGATCTGCGAGCCCGGCCAGCGCGTCCCTGTGGTCACCCGGCGTGCCGAGCGCGATCTCGGTGGACTTGGCGCGCTTGAGGTACAGGTGGATGGGATGCTCCCAGGTCATCCCGATGCCGCCGTGCAGTTGCACCGCCTCCTCCGCCGCGTGCACCGCCACGCCCGCGTTCCAGGCCTGCGCGACCGCGGCCGACACCGGGTCGGCGGCGGTGGCCGCGCGGGCCGCGGCCCTGGCCCTGACGACGTCCAGCCACAGGTCGGCGAGCCGGTGCTTGATCGCCTGGAAGGACCCGACGGGCCTGGCGAACTGGTAGCGCTCCTTGACGTAGGCGAGCGTCGTCTCCAGGCACCACTCGGCCACGCCGAGCTGCTCGGAGGCCAGCAGCCCCGCCCCGAAGCGCAGCGTCTCCGCCAGGTCCAACGCGCCCAGCGGTTCGGCCGCGGCGCCGTCCAGGGTGACGTTCGAGAGCGGCCTGGTCAGGTCGAGCGACGGCACCACCTCGACGCGGGCGCCGGCCGCGCGGACCGCGTGCAGGACGCCGCCGGCCGGCACCAGCAACACGTCGGCCACGTCGGCGCCTGCCACGCCGCGGACCTGCCCGCTCAGCCTCCCGCCGCTCAGGGTGACCCCGGAGGGGACCTCCCGGTACGGCGTGGCCGCGAACGGCACGGCGAGGGCCGCGGTGCTCTCGCCCTCCGCCATCGCGCCCAGCGGGCCGGCGGCGCCCACCTGGAGGAGGGCGTGGGTGGCCAGCACCGCGCTGGTGAAGAACGGGACCGGCGCCACCGCCCTGCCCAGTTCCTCCAGCACGACCGCGGCCTCCCTCGCGGAGGCGCCCGCTCCGCCGTACTGCTCGGGGATCAGCAGCCCGGCCACGCCGATGTCTCGCGCCAGCGTCTTCCACAGCCCGAGGTCGCAGGGCTCGCCCTCCACCCTGGCCGGCGCCGCGGACGGCGGGCAGCGGTCGGCGAGCACGGCGCGGACGGTGGCCCGCAGCTCGTCCTCGACGTCGGTGTAGAGCAGCGTCATCGCGGCAGGTCCTTCCAGGGCACGTCCTTGTCGGCGCGGGGTTCGGAGGGCAGGCCGAGCACGCGCTCGGCGATGATGTTGCGCAGGATCTCCGAGGTGCCGCCCTCGATCGAGTTGCCCTTGGCCCGCAGGTAGCGGTAGCCGGGGCCGCGGCCGAGGAAGTCGACCGAGTCGGAGCGGCGGAAGGCCCAGTCGTCGTAGCCGAGGTCGCGGTGGAACTCCACCTCGAATCCGGTCAGCGCCTGGTTGAGCCTGGCGAACGACAGTTTCATGCCCGAGCCCTCCGGGCCGGGCTGTCCCGCGGCGAGCTGCTCGCGCAGCCGTACCCCTGACAGGCGGGTGACCTCGGCCTCCACCCACAGCGCGAGCAGGCGCTGGTGCAGGTCGTGGGTGCGCAGCACGGGGTGTTCGCGCCAGGCGTCGGCGACCAGCCCGATCATGCCGCCGCCCTGGCGGACGGGTCCGCCGCCGATGGCCACGCGCTCGTTCATGAGCGTGGTCTGGGCGACCCGCCAGCCGTCGCCGACCTCGCCGAGGCGCAGGTCGTCGGAGAGCCGCACCCCGGTGAGGAAGACCTCGTTGAACTCGGCCTCTCCGGTGATCTGCCGCAGCGGGCGCACCTCGACGCCGGGGGCGCGCATGTCGCAGATGAAGTACGTCAGGCCGCGGTGCTTGGGCAGGTCGGGGTCGGTCCTGGCGACGAGGATGGCCCAGCGGGCGTGGTGGGCGCCCGAGGTCCACACCTTCTGACCGTCGACGACCCATTCGTCGCCGTCCTTGACGGCTCGCGTCGCGAGCGTGGCCAGGTCCGAGCCCGCGCCGGGCTCGCTGAACAGCTGGCACCAGATCTCCTCGCCCGTCCACAACGGGCGCAGGAAGCGCTTCTTCTGCTCCTCGGTGCCGAAGGCGAGGATGGTGGGCGCGGCCATGCCCAGGCCGATCGCCTGCACGCCGGTGTCGAGCTGCGGGGTGTGCGCGAGCGCGCGTTCGACCTCCTGCTGCGTCTCGCGGGGCGCGCCGAGCCCGCCCAGCCCGACGGGGAAGTGCACCCACGCCAGCCCCGCGTCGAATCTGGCGCGCAGGAACTCCAGGCGGTCGGAGGGAGCGTTCGCGAGGAACCTGTCGACTACATCCACTTCTTCAGCTCCCTGTGGGCGAGCGAACGCTTGTGCACCTCGTCGGGCCCGTCGGCGAAGCGCAGCGAGCGCACGCCCGCCCAGAGCCCGGCCAGCGGGAAGTCCTGGCTGACCCCGCCGGCGCCGTGCACCTGGATGGCCTTGTCGAGGATCCACTCCACGTCACGAGGAGTGGCGATCTTGATCGCCTGGATCTCGGTGTGGGCGCCCTTGTTGCCGACGGTGTCCATCAGCCAGGCGGTCTTCAGCACCAGCAGCCTGAGCTGCTCGACGCGCACCCTGGACTCGGCGATCCAGTCCTGGACCACCCCCTGCTCGGCGATGGTCCTGCCGAAGGCCGTACGGCTCAGCGAGCGCCTGCACATCAGCTCGATCGCCCGCTCGGCCATGCCGATCATGCGCATGCAGTGGTGGATACGGCCGGGGCCGAGCCTGGCCTGCGCGATCGCGAAGCCGCCGCCCTCCTCGCCGATCAGGTTCCCGGCAGGCACGCGCACGTCCTCGAAGACCACCTCGGCGTGGCCGCCGTGGTCGGCGTCGCTGTAGCCGAAGACGTGCATGCCGCGCTCGATGCGCAGGCCGGGGGTGTCGCGGGGAACGAGCACCATGCTCTGCCGGCGGTGCTTGGGCGCGTCGGGGTCGGTCTTGCCCATGACGATGAAGATCTTGCAGTCCGGGTTCATCGCGCCGGAGATGAACCACTTGCGGCCGTTGATGACGTACTCCGCGCCGTCCTTGACGATCCGGGTGGCGATGTTGGTCGCGTCGGAGGAGGCGACCTCGGGCTCGGTCATCGCGAACGCCGAGCGGATCTCGCCGTCGAGCAGCGGCTGCAGCCACTCCTTGCGCTGCCACTCGCTGCCGAACATCGACAGCACTTCCATGTTCCCCGTGTCGGGCGCGGCGCAGTTGGTCGCGGTCGGCGCGATGCGTGGGCTGCGGCCCATGATCTCGGCCAGCGGCGCGTACTGCAGGTTGGTGAGGCCGGCACCGTGCTCGCCGGGCAGGAAGAGGTTCCACAGCCCTCGCCTGCGGGCCTCCTCCTTCAGATCGGACATCAGCGGCGGGCTGCTCCAGCCGCCGGCCGCCGCCTGCTCCTCGAAGGCCTCCTCGGCCGGATAGACGAACTCGTCCATGAAGCGCAGCAGCCGCTCGCGCAGGTCCTCGGTGACGGTGTCGAAGGCGAAGTCCATGACCTGACCCTACCGACCGGCCGGTATGGGTGTCGACAAGTGGTCGCGAGGAAAACCGGCCGGGTGGCCATGACCGCAGGTGGGCGCCGCTCTGTACGGTGTGCCGCATGACCGTCAAGATGCCGACCGCCATCGTCCACGAGAACTCCGTCGTACGGCTCGAGCCGCTCACCCTCGGCCACATACCCGACCTGTTCGAGGCGGGCGGCGGTGACGACGAGGTGTGGCGCTGGCTGTCCGTCCCGACGCCGCGCACGCCGGACGAGCTCGCCGCGATCGCCGCCGAGATCATCGGCAGCGACAAGTACGCGGCGCACGCGGTCATCCCCCGGCACACCGGCAAGGCCGTCGGCTGGACGACCTACATCGACGTGCCCGGCTTCGACCAGAGCATCGAGATCGGCTGGACCTGGTACGGCCGGACGGTCTGGCGCACGGCGGTGAACACCAGCTGCAAGGTGCTGCTGATCGACCACGCCTTCGACGTGCTCGGCCACAACAGGGTGCAGCTGAAGACCGACCACCTGAACCTCAGGTCGCAGGCGGCGATCAGGCGGATCGGCGGGGTGCACGAAGGGACACTGCGGCGGAACAGGCAGCGGCCGGACGGGACGTGGCGGGACGCCGTGGTGTTCGGCATCCTGCCCGAGGAGTGGCCCGAGCACCGGGCCCGCCTCGTGTCCTCCTCCGCCTGAGCGCGCCGGTCACCCCGGCCACCCCGACCCGGGTGACACCGACCGCGGTCACCCCGGTCACCCTCCGTGCCGCCGCCGGGGTCAGGGCGAGCGCTCAGGACAGCATGCCGGACAGGAACTCGCCGATCCCCGCCCGCAGGTCCTCCGGCGTCGGCGTCGTACCGGCCCCCGCGATGGCGTCGAACATGACGCCCTCGCCGTAGGCGACCAGTTGCCGCCCGTGCCGTTCCGGATCCGGCGATCCCGCCGCGGCCAGCAGGGCGACGGCGGGGGCCCGGAAGCGGGCGCCCGCCCTGTCGTAGATCTCCCGTAGCTCGGGACGGCGGGTCGCCTCCAGGGCCAGCTCGTAGCGGGCGAGGGTCCTGCGGCGGTCGGCGAACAGGCCCCAGAGCACCTCGGCGATCACGCCCGCCAGATCGTCGCGATCCAGCGGCTCCTCCGCCGCGGACTCGGTGAGCCGACCTTCACCCGGCCACTCCACCGGCAGGGCGGCCGCCGGGGACATCGCCGTCGACTCCAGCTCGGTCAGGCGTTGCAACGTCAGCTCCAGCAGCGCCGCCCTGGTCCGCGCCAGGTTGGAGGTCGACCCCGGAGGAAGGCCGGCGAACTCGTCCACCGCGCGGTGGGTCAGCCCGCGCATGCCGCGCTCGGCGAGCAGGGTGATCGCCGCCTCCGCGACGGCCTCCGAACGTCTCATGTGACCGAGACTACACTTGTAGTTGAAACTACGGCTGTAGTACCGTCCGAACTACAGCCGTAGTGAGGAGTGGACATGTCGAAGGCAGTCGTGATCGGCGCGGGGATCGGCGGCCTGGCCGCGGCCATCGCGCTGGAGCAACGCGGATGGGACGTCACCGTCCTGGAACGCGCGAAGGCGCTCGAACCGGTGGGCTCAGGGCTGGCGATCGCGGCCAACGCCCTCAAGGCACTCGACACCATCGGTCTCGGCGACGAGGTCCGCCGGCTGTCACGGATCCAGGGCAAGGGCGGCATCAGGACGCCGAGCGGCCGCTGGCTGGCCCACACCACCGAGGAACGGGCCACCGCCAGGTACGGCGACTCGGTGGTCGTCATGCTGCGGGCCACGCTCATGGACCTGCTCGCCGACCGGGTGAAGGATCTACGGCTCGGCACGGCCGTCACCGCCGTCGACGCCGGCACCGGCGAGGTCCGCGCCGAAAGCACCCCGGCCGGCCCCGCCTCCGGGGCCACGGGCACGGACGGCATCGCGTTCGAGGCCGACCTGGTGATCGGGGCGGACGGCATCCACTCGGCCACGCGCACCACGCTCTTCCCCGGCCACCCCGCCCCCGTCTACTCGGGCGTGACCGCCTGGCGGGCCCTGATGCCCCATCCGGGCGGCACCGTCCAGAGCGCCGAGACGTGGGGAAGGGGCCAGATCGTGGGTGTCCTCCCGCTGGCCGGGGACCTGGTCTACCTCTACGCCACCGACCTGTCGCCAGCGGGAGCCGTCCATGGGGACGAGCGCGCGGAACTGCTGCGCAGGTTCGGGAGCTGGCACGAGCCGGTGCCCGCGCTGCTGGAGTCCGTCGCCCCGGAGAAGGTGATCCGCAACGACGTCTGCTTCCTCGACACCCCGCTGCCCGCCATGCACCGCGGCCGGGTGGCGCTCGTCGGCGACGCCGCGCATCCCATGACGCCGAACCTCGGCCAGGGCGCCTGCCAGGCGATCGAGGACGCGGTCGTCCTGGCGGCCAACACCGGCGACCTCGCCGCCTACACCGCGGCCAGGCTGGAGCGCACCTCGATGGTGGTGGCCCGGTCGATGAAGCTCTGCCGCATGACCAAGCTCCGCCACCCGCTCGCCGTACGGCTGCGCGACACGGGCATGTCGCTGGCGGCCAGGTTCAGCTCCGATCTGATGCTGCGGTCGATGGATGAGGTACTGGGATGGACACCTCAGGACTCGGCCGGGAGTGGTCGGGGGCCAGCCGTCCCAGCGTGATCGTCCCTGCGATGGTCAGCGCCGCGGCCAGCAGCGCGGGCACGGCCGTCGACGGCGAGGTGGGCAGCGGCTCGCCGAGCAGGATCGCCCCCGCGAGCACCGAGGTGACCGGGTCGATGACCTGCACGCCCGCGTAGGCGACGCCGAAGTAGCCGACCGCGTAGGAGCGCTGGAGCAGCACCACCGCGAAGACCAGCATCACCGGGATGACCAGCGTGAACCAGTGGAGGAGCCGGGAGAGGTCGCCGTGCAGACCGGCGCCGACCACCCGCACGAACGTCGACACGCTGGCGGTCACCACCCCCGCCCCGACCGACAGCAGCAGCGCCTTGGTGGCGCCCTGCGATCTGGCCGCGGCCGCGTTCGAGACCAGTACGATCAGCCCGATCACCGCGAGGAAGCCCAGCGCGGCGGGGGTGGACAGTTCGGGGGTCACGTTGGTGTGCGGGACCAGCAGCGTCAGCCAGAGCAGGCCGACCGCGACGGCGATGGATCCGAGGATCTCGGCCCGGTACGGCTTGCGGCCGTACAGGTAGGCGGCCAGCGGCACGGCGAACACGAGTGTCGCCACGGACACCGGCTGCACGACCACCAGCGGCGCGAAGCTCAGCGCCACGGCGTGCAGGCTGGCGCCGGTGAAGCCGATGACGCCGCCGATCCACCAGCGGGGCCGCTTGACCAGCTTGAGCGAGGCGCCGGCGGCGACGGCCTCGAACTGCTGCAGCGCCGCGCCGATCGCGTATCCCAGTGCCCCAGCGAGGGCGATGATCAGGCCGACCCAGGTCATGGGCGCCCACGCAGGGGCATGTTCACGAGCATTCCTCCAGCTTAGGGTGCCCGCCGCGGCCCTTGAATCAGACTTTAGGAGGACCTCTCCGGACATACACAGAACAGATGCCCCTCGGGGTCCTGCATGACGACCCATCCGTCACCGGGTTGGAAGTCGGGCCTGGTGGCGCCCATGGCCTCGTACTCCTCGACCGCCTTGGCCACGTCCGGAACCCTGAAGTCGAGGTGGAACTGCTTGTCGTCGCTGGGCCATGCGGGGGCCCGGTATCCCGGGATGCGGCCGAAGTAGATGGTCGTGGCGCCGTCGCTCACGGCGGAGTACTCGGGTTCGGCGACCTGGATGCCGAGACCGGTGACCTGGCTCCAGAACTCGGCCATGCGGACGGGGTCATCGCAGTCGATGGTGAACGCGATGAGGTTTGCCTTCGTTGTCATGCGCTCAGTCTTCACGTCATACCTGTCAGCTCGTGTCAGGTACACGAGGATTCGTCCCGAGGGCCGCTCATGTGCTGCCGGCGGCAGCACATGACCAGGTCCACGGCCTGCCGCATCGCACGCCGTACCCCTTCGGGAGAGTCGCCACGCGCCAGAGCGGCCAGCGTCGCGGCGCTCACCGCACCGATCACGCCACCCACCAGCGCGGCGGCACCGATCGGGTCAAGCTGGTCCGGGTAGGCCTCGTGCAGCGCCCCGGCCACCTCGTCCTGCGCGGCGAGGTATCGCTGGAGCACGCGCGCCTGCAGCACCGGAGACGAGGCGGCCAGGCGGACCCGTAGCGCCGCGAGCCCGCTGGCCAGATCACCGTCCCAGCTGTTGGCGATCATCCGCTCCGTCGCCCGCAGGAGGACGTCGGGATACCCCTCGGCTGGATCGCGCTCGGCGATCACCCGCAGGGCGAGGTCGATCCGCACGTCGGCGTCGGCGAAGAGCACGTCCTCCTTCGCCTGGAAGTGGAGGAAGAAGGTGCGCGTGGACACCTCGGCCGCCTCGGCGATCTCGGCCACGGTGACGTCCTCGTAGCCCTTGTCCTCGAACAGGTGGACCGCCGCGTCGATCAGGGCCTGCCGCGTGCGCAGCTTCTTGCGCTCCCGCAACCCGAGGCTCTCCTTCATGGCGCCATCCTATTGCATTCCATGCATTGCTTCATGCTATGTATTGATGCATCGAATGTAGCGAGCTGGAGGTCACCCATGGGACACCTGGACGGACGCGTCGTGCTCATCACCGGCGCCGGGCGGGGCATCGGGCGAGAGGAGGCGCTGCACTTCGCCGCCGAGGGCGCCAAGGTCGTGGTCAACGACCCCGGCGTGGCCATCGACGGCTCCGGTGGCGACTCCGGCGTGGCGGCCGCGGTGGTCGAGGAGATCGTCGCCCGCGGCGGGCAGGCCGTGGCCAGCACCGACAGCGTCGCCGACTGGGACGGCGCGCGGCGCATGGTGGACACGGCCCTGCAGGTCTTCGGCGACCTCCACGTCGTCGTCAACAACGCGACCATCGAGCGCAACCGGGCGCTCGCCGACCTGACGGAGGAGGAGTTCGACGACGTCGTCGCCGTGAAGCTGAAGGGCACGTTCGCGGTCACGCGGTGGGCGGCCCGGTACTGGCGCGAACGATTCGAGGCCGGGGTCCGCGTCGACCGGGCCGTCGTCAACACCTCCTCGGGCTCCGGCCTGCTCAACCCGCTGCCCACCCAGGCCTCCTACGCGGCCGGCAACGCGGGCGTCGCGGCGCTGACCATCGTGGGAGCGCTCGAACTCGGCCGGTACGGCGTGCGAGTCAACTGCCTGTCCCCCTCCATGGCCCGCACCCGGCTCACCCTCGACGTCCCCGGCATGCGCGAGGAACCGTCCGCGGACGGCTTCGACCCGTTGCACCCCTCCACCAGCGCGCCCGTCGCCGCCTACCTGGCAAGCGCCGCGTGCCCGCTCACCGGTCAGGTGCTCTCGGTCCGCGGCGGGTCGGTCGCGGTCAACCACGGATGGTCGCGCGGCGGGCACGTGCGAAAGGAGGGCCGGTGGACCGTCGGCGAACTGGCCGAGAAGCTGCCGGCGGTGCCGATGGACGACCCCTTCGGCAAGCTCGCCGACGCCCTCGGCGGCGCCCTCGGCCCGGACGGGCGCGCCAGGATCCAGGAGATGATCGACGCGCTGCTCGACCAGGAGGGCAGGCGGTAGGGTGAGTCCCGTGCCGTTCTTCATCATCTCTCCGCCCGCCGCGCGCTAGCGGGCGGCCTCTCTCCTGATCTCTCCGGATCTACGGGAACCACGGGATCCGGCGGTGGTTGCTGCCCGCGTACGGGCCGAACGTCGACAACCACTCCATCCGGAGAAATCAATGACGCAAGTTTCCGTACGGCGCGGCGTGCTGTACGTCTCCGTGGCCGCGGCCGCCTGGGGCACCGGCGGCGCGGCGGGCTCCCTGCTCTTCCAGTCCGCCGGGATGGGGCCGATCGGGGTGTCGCTCTGGCGCTACCTGCTCGGCGCGCTCTTCCTGCTCTTCCTCATCCGGCGCCGGCCCCGCCCGCACGGCAGGCTCCTGCTCGTGGGAGCGGGGATGGCGGTGTACCAGACCGCCTACTTCGCGGCGATCTCCTCCTCGGGCGTGGCCGTCGCGACGGTCGTCACGATGGGCGCGACCCCGCTGTTCACCGCGCTCGGCGGGCGGCTGTTCCTCGGCGAACGGCTCGACCGGGTGGGCGCCGTCTGCGTGGGCGCCGCCCTGGCGGGGCTGGTCATGCTGACCGGCGAGACGGCGCTGGACGGCACGACCGCCCAGACCGGGGCGGGGGCGCAGACGCCGGCCGGGATCGGGTTCGCCCTGCTCTCGGCCGCCGGATACGCCGCGGTCACCCTCCACTCCCGGCGGCACCACGACGACCCGTACGGCACCGCGGTCGGCGGGTTCGCCGTCGGCGCGCTCTGCCTGGCCCCCTTCGCCCTGGTCGACGGGGTGCTGCCGCAGGTCACGCTGCCCACCGTCGGCCTGCTCCTCTACCTCGGCGCGGTGCCGACCGCCCTGGCGTACGGGCTGTACTTCAGGAGCCTGTCGGCGCTCAGGGCGACCACCGTCTCGGTGATCTCCCTCGGCGAGGCGGTCGGCGCGGCGGCCCTCGGCGTGCTGGTGTTCGGCGAGCGGCTGACCGTGCTCACCACGGCGGGCTGCCTCGTCCTGCTCGCCGCGGTGATCACACTGACCGTTCACGAACGCGGATGAGCTAGTGTCCGGTACGGCGGCGTCCGCCGTACCGGACAGGTCCGGGAACCGGTGCCGACCGAGCGCTCGTTGGAGGATTCGTGGCGTCGTTTTCCGGGTTTTTCAGGAACATCCTGGACCGGCCAGGTGGCCTGAACCTGTCCCCGTACAGGAAGATCGTCGATGCGGCGGGCAAGCTGTCCTATCCCGGCGAGCTGCCCCGGCCGAGGACGGACAACCTGGCCGAGTTCTGCGCCGTGGCGCGCGAGGCGGCCGACCGGACGCTGGGGCTCAGGCCGTACGACGTGCAGCTGCTCGGCACCGTGGCGCTGCTCCACGGTCACGTGGCCGAGATGGCCACCGGCGAGGGCAAGACGCTGTCGGGCGCGATGGCCGCGGCCGGATACGCGCTGCAGGGCAAGCGGGTCCACGTGATCTCGGTCAACGACTACCTGGCACGGCGTGACGCCGAGTGGATGGCGCCGTTCTACGACGCGCTCGGCGTCACGGTCGGCTGGATCGACCAGAACTCCACGCACGAGGAGCGCCGCGAGGCCTACGCCAAGGACGTCTGCTACGGCCCGGTCAGCGAGATCGGGTTCGACGTGCTGCGCGACCGGATGCGCACCGACCCCGCCGACATCATCATGCCCGCGCCCGAGGTGGCGCTGGTCGACGAGGCCGACTCCGTCCTGGTGGACGAGGCGCGGGTGCCGCTGGTGCTGGCCGGCGCGGCCGACGCCGGCGACGCCGTACCGGAGATGGCGGAGCTGGTGCGCACCCTGGTCAGGGGCTACCACTACGAGATCGACGAGCAGGCCAGGAACGTCTTCCTGACGTCCAAGGGCGCCGACAGCGTGGAGTCGATCCTCGGCGTCGAGCTCTACGACGAGCACGAGCCCGGCACGCTCATCGAGCTGAACCTGGCGCTGCACGCGCACGCGCTGCTGACGCGCGACGTCGACTACATCGTCCGCGACGGCAAGGTCCAGCTCATCAACCCCTCGCGCGGCCGGGTGGCGCTGCTGCAGCGCTGGCCCGACGGGTTGCAGGCGGCGGTGGAGGCCAAGGAGGCGCTCTCGCCGACCGAGAAGGGCGAGATCCTCGACCAGCTCACCGTGCAGGGGCTGATCAGACGCTACCCGCAGGTGTGCGGCATGACCGGCACGGCGGTGGCGGTCAGCGAGCAGCTCGGCGAGTTCTACGACCTCAAGGTCGCCGTCATCCCGCCCAACAAGCCGTGCGTCAGGGAGGACGAGCCCGACCGCCTCTACCCGACCGAGCCCGACAGGGACGCGGCGCTGGTGGAGGAGATCCAGGCGATGCACGCCACGGGCCGGCCGATCCTCATCGGCACCCTCGACGTGGCCGCGTCGGAGCACCTCGCCAAGCTGCTGCAGCGGCGCGGCCTCGACCCCGTCGTCCTCAACGCCAAGAACGACGCGGAGGAGGCGGCGATCATCGCGCGCGCCGGCGAGCGCGAGGCCATCACCGTCTCCACCCAGATGGCCGGGCGCGGCACCGACATCCGTCTCGGCGAGGGCGTGGCGGAGCTGGGCGGCCTGTACGTGATCGGCTCCGGCAAGCACGTCAGCAGCCGGCTCGACGACCAGCTGCGCGGCCGCGCGGGACGCCAGGGCGACCCCGGCGGCTCGGTCTTCTTCGCCAGCATGGCCGACGACCTGGTCACCCAGTTCGTCCCCGGCGAGCGCCCGCCGCCCGCCGACCCCGACGGCGTGGTACGGCACCGCCGCGGCGCCTACCTCGTCGGCCACGCGCAGCGGGTCGCCGAAGGCGTCAACCTGGAGATCCACCGCAACACCTGGCGCTACACCCGCCTGCTCGAGCACCAGCGCGAGCTCATCCTGGAGTGGCGCGACAAGGTCCTGCACGGCGACTCCGCCGCCAAGGCGCTCGCCGAGGCCGATCCGGAGCGCTGGGCCGCCCTCGACGAGGAGACCCGCGACGAGACCGCCCGGCAGATCGTGCTGCACGCCATCGACACCTGCTGGACCGAGCACCTGGCCTTCCTGAGCGACCTGCGCGAGGGCATCCACCTGCGGGCGCTCGGCCGGATGAGCCCGGTGGACGAGTTCCAGCGCGAGGCCGTGGCGGAGTACAGGACGTTGCTGGCCGAGGTCGAGCGCCGCTCGCTGGAGTCCTTCGAGGCCCCGGCGCGCGACCTGAAGCGCCCGTCGGCGACGTGGACGTACATGGTGCAGGAGAACCCGTTCGGCACCGAGCTCGACCGCCTGCTGAAGCGGGTCACCTCGGCCCTGCGGCACGGCTGAGCGCCGGACGGGATTGACCCTCACTTCCGCGGGTAGAGGGGGCGGGCCCGAGAAAGACGAGCAGAAGAGAGGGAGAGAGCACCGATGGAGCTCTGGAACTATCGTCCTGACGTCTACGACCGCAACCAGAGCCTGGACCTGGCGGGATACCACGTCCACGCGACGGACGGGAAGATCGGGAAAGTCGACGAGGCCACCTACGAAGTGGGCGAGAGCTACGTGGTCATCGACACCGGTCCGTGGATCTTCGGTAAGAAGGTCATGCTGCCGGCTTCGGTGATCACGCGCATCGACCCGCAGGAGAGCATCGTCTACGTCTCCAGGACGAAGGAAGAGATCAAGGACGCGCCCGAGTTCGACGAGGGCACGTTCAAGGAGCCGGAGTACCGGCAGCGGCTGGGCGACTACTACGGCCGCTTCCCGCAGTCCTTCTGACCCAGGAGGCAGGAAGGGCCGCGCCCCAGGGCGCGGCCCTTCTCATGTCCGGAGGCGGGTTCAGGGCCAGGAGACGCTCATCCCCTTCTCCACCGGCTTCTCGATCACCCCCAGCCGCTCCAGCAGCGTCAGGAACGTCGACGCGTAGGGCGACGCCTCGACCACCGCCGCCACACGGCTCCAGTCGACCTGCTCGCGCATGGCCCTGACCTGGGGCAGCAGCCCGCCGTAGTCGCACGAGTGCTCGGACAGCGGCAGCAGCCAGGAGATCACCAGATCCGTCGCCTCCAGGACCGGCACGATCACCGCCGCCGCCACCAGCGGCTCGGCCCGTTCCAGCAGCCCCTCGGTGACCGGCCGGTAGGCCACCCTGAAGATCAGGTCCACCAGCCGTCCCTCGTCGTACGCCTTGACCAGCCAGTCCTCGGGCGGCCGCACCGTGTCGAACCCGGCGCGCGTCAGGGCGTCCAGCGCCGCGGGCGCGTCCTTCTCCAGGATCACGAAGTCCACGTCGTGCAGGGACGGCGCCGCCCCTCGCGCGTAGGCGGCGCAACCTCCGGCGAGCGCGTATCTGACGCCCGCGTCCTTGAGGCCGGAGCTGGCGCGTTTCAGGGTTTCCAGGATCGCGTCGGTGACCTCGTGACTGTGGCTGCCCATGGCACGGCACTACCCGATCGATCGGCGACTAGACCTGGCGGCAAGGGGTAGCGGGCCCCCATGACCGAGATCTCCGAGGGGTACGGCCGCCCGCTGAGCGGCTACGTCAAGATCATGGCGGCGTACGGCACAGCCGTGGCCGCCGCGGCCGCGCTGGCCGGGCTGAACGGCAAGCGCCCGCCCGACCGGCTCGGTCTGCTCGATCTCTTCCTGATGGGGGTGTGCACCCACCGCCTGTCGCGCACGCTGGCCAAGGATCCCGTGACGAGCCCGTTGCGCGCGCCGTTCACCACGTTCCAGGGTGTCAGCGGCCCGGCCGAGCTCAAGGAGGAGCCGCGCGACGCGATCGGCGAGCTGATGGCCTGCCCGTTCTGCCTGGCGCAGTGGGTGGCGACGGGCTACGCCGCCGGGCTCGTGCTCGCTCCCCGGCTGACCAGGCTGGTCGGCGCGACCATGACGGCGGTGGCCGTCTCCGACTGGCTGCAGTTCGGTTACGTGAAGCTCATGAAGGAGGCCGAGTGAGGCGGGAACGTCCGGAGCCCGGTGAGAGCCACAAGGAACGGGTGGACCGGGAGCTCGCCGAACTGTTACAGGGTCTGCGGGTGGCGGTCACGGGCGTGCAGGTGCTCTTCGCGTTCCTGCTGACGCTGCCGTTCCAGGCCGGCTTCCCCAAGGTCGACGCCGTGGGCAGGTGGTTGTTCTTCGTGTCGCTGATCGCGTCGGCGTTCGCCTCGGTCTGCTTCATCACGCCCGCCGCCCAGCACCGGTTGATCTTCAGGACCGGGTTGAAGGAGCGGATGCTGCAACGCGCCAACGGGCTGGGCGTGGCGGGCGCGATCCTCCTGCTGGTCGCCATGTCGAGCGCGGTCGCGCTGGTGACCGAAACCGTGATCGACAGCTGGCAGGCCGCGCTGTTCGGCGGTGCGGTGGCGGTGGCCGGCGGATGGTTCTGGCTGCTGCAGCCGCTGCTGGACCTCTACCGCACCCGGGGGTCGTCATAACCGAGCCCCTTCCCGGGCCGTTCGACGTTAGACGGCCTTCCTCAGGGGCAGCTTGGATGCCATGGCTACATTGCTTTGGATCATCGCAGTCATCCTCGTCATCGCCGGGATCTACGTGATCCTGGCCCGTCGCGACATCCTCTGGGGGATCGTCCTCATCGTCCTCGGATTCCTGGTCGGCCCCGGTGGTGTGAGCATCTTCAACGTCTGACCCTCGGGGCGGGACTCCGGTCCATGCCGCCCCGAGGCGACGCCTGTGATAGCCCCTGACGGGGCCGGTTCCCGGACCGTGACGGCCGGCTGAGGCCGTCCGGGCCAGGGCGCCGACCGTCGCCGGCGCGCGTCAGGGACGAGACGGCCGCGGAGCCGACCGGCTCCGCGGCCATGACCTGTCCGGGGGGTTGGACGACCCGTTCTTCGACCGTCAGCGGGCTGGGGGCGCCGTCAGGAACGCGCCTCAGCGCGCCGGTGGTGCCGTGGTCGCCTCCCACGTGCGCAGATAGGCCTCGGCACCGGAGGCGAGGTCGTCCACGAGCGGCTGGCCGCCCAGCTGTCTCAGGTCCTCGATCCAGTCGGGAACCAGGCCGTAGTGGGCGACGCCGTCCACGTTGTAGTCCCACACCCGCTCGCCGGTGCGCGGCCGGTCCAGCGTGAGGGAGCCGTCGGCGGTGGTGAACGGATAGGTCACGGTGCTTCCCGCCCGTGGCGCGGGAAGCGGGCCGAGCCCGTTGGCGTCCAGGCCGTAGCCGTAGCCGGGGCGGCCGATCTCCTGGCGCAGCGGCTGGGTGCGCCGCCACTCCGCGGCGAACTCCTCGGCGGCGTGGCCGTACTGGGTGACCATGCCGCCCAGACGGTAGATGCGCGGCAGGTAGGCCGGGTCGGCCCAGCTGTGGGAGGAGATGACGCCGGGATAGCGGGCGGCTTCGAGCAGGTCGAGCGTCTGGTCGGCGGCCTTGACGCTCATGTGGTCGATCTCGATCATCATGCCGCGCCGCATCATGCCCTCGACCATGTGGCGGCCGAGCGCGGTCAGCCCCTTGGGGTTGCAGTGCGGGGCGGGCGGGTAGACCGGCAGGCCGATGCCCGGTGGCAGCCAGCGCGCCAGGTCAGGAGGCAGGACGGCGGGCGAGATCGGGTTGTCGTGCTCGGGCCCGGTGCACTTCTCGACCTTCCAGAAGCTCCCCGACGACAGCAGGTTGCCCAGGTTGACGATCGCGCCCTGGGTGCCGGAGTCGAAGCGCACGCCGCACAGCGCGTTGTCGTACTTGTGGCAGACGAACATGCTGCGCACGCCCAGCGCGTACATCTCGTCGAGCCCGCGGTCGATCTGCGCCTTGGTGCAGTGCGGGACGCCGAGCGTGGTGCGGCAGCCGAACGGCTCGGAGGTCTCGATGCCGAGCACCACGGCCAGCTTGCCGGCCGTGATGACCTCGCGCGCCTCGGCGGGGCTCCTGACCACCCGGAACCAGCCGCGTCCCGGGCCGCCCGCCAGCGTGTCGATGTGGTCCTGCAGCTCGAACGTGCGCTGGGCCTCGCGCCTGATCGCCCACATCTCGTCGCACGGGTTGGTCTTCAGCGGGTAGATCTCGCACAGCTGCCGGTTGGCGACGAGATCGTTGACCATGACGCGCAGGCCGCCGCGCCAGGCGCGCTCGATCCATTCGTAGTAGGCCTGCTGGTGGGTGAGTGAGTCGTTGGCCGGCCAGTCCTTGAAGGTCGGCCAGCCGGTGGGGTCATGGGTGCCGGTCGGCGAGCCCGTCCTGGTGAAGTTCTCGAACCAGGCGGCTTCGCCGTTGGGGTAGTGGTCGAGGCAGTCGAGCAGGGCACGGGCGACGCCCGCGGGGTCGAACGGCTTGCCGCACAGCAGCTTGCCGCCGAACGCCTCGTAGGACATCAGGTGACTGTGCCCGTCGACGAACCCGCGGACGGGAGCGGAGGGCTGAGTGGGCGCGGCCATCGCGACCACGCACAGCAGGGCGAGTGAAGCCAGGACACGGCGTACGACCATGCACCGACATCAACACCAAGCTACCGCTCGGTCAAGACCTAACATGAGTCGGACTCACTAAGACAGTAAACCCCGTAGGCCCTGCCCAGCACGGGCAGCGCGACGTTGCGGACCCTGATGCCGCCCGGCGTCATGCCCTTCTCCGCCCCCTTGTGCGCGTGACCATGGAGGATGAGGTCGGCGCCCGCGATGTCGACCGCCTCGGCCAGCAGGTAGCTGCCGAGGAAGGGGTAGATCTCCAGCGGCTCCCCCTCCAGCGTCTCCTTGACCGGGGAGTAGTGCGACAGCACGACCTTGAGATCGGTGTCGAGCCCCTTCAGCTCGGACTGCCAGCTGTCGGCGATGCCGCGGGTGTGCCGGACGAAGTCCTTGATCTCCCGCTCGCCGAAGTCGCTCGCGCACTTGCCGGCGAACCCGCCGCCGAAGCCCTTGCCCCCGACGACGCCGAGCCGCCTGCCGTGCAGGGTGAGGACGGCCGAGTCGTCGTCGAGCACGACGATGCCGTGGTCGCGCAGCTCTCCGGCGATCTCGTACTGCAGGTCGGAGTGGTAGTCGTGGTTGCCCAGGACGGCGACGACCGGAACCGGCAGGTCGCGGAACTCCTGGGCGACCAGCCTGCCCTCGTCCAGGGTCCCGTGCCTGGTGAGGTCACCGGCGAGCATCAGCACGTCGGCCCGCTGCTCGATGCCCTCCAGCCGCTCGCGGTACCTGCCGCGCACGTCCTCGCCCAGATGCACGTCGCCGACGGCGGCGATACGCAGCTCAGTCAAGATGCTCATCCTCCCCCGGCTCACGGACCTGCACGACCTGCAGCTCGTTGTGCACGTGCAGCCCCGGGGCGGCCTCCTTCGCCACCTGCTCCATCTGGCGCCTGTGCTCCTCGCCGGTGACCCGGCCGCGCAGGAACAACTGGTCACCGCGCACGTCGACGCGGATGCCGAGCTCGTGGGACCTGTCGTCCTCGGCCAGCGCCCGCTGGACGCGCGCCGCGACGTACTGCGGAGCCTCCATCGCTTCCTCCTTCGTCAGATCACCCCGATGCCCGTGCGGTTACCGGTCAAACAGCTCTGATCAGGTCGATGACCGCGCGTTCCACGTCGCCGCCGGTGCCGACGGTCCTGCCCCGCTCGAACGCCTCGATCACGCGGGGGTCGACGTAGGAGGCCCGCGCCACCGCGGGGGTGTTGCCGAGGTAGTCGGCCACCCGGCGCATGACCTCCGGGACGTCCGGCGTCGTCGCCAGGCCCACCGCCGCCAGGACGGTGCCCTGCCAGGTGCGGAAGTCCTTCGCGGTGGCCTCGCAGCCGAGCGTCTCCCGCACGTAGGTGTTGATCTCGTCGCTGCGCACGTCCGTCCAGCCGTCGGCGCCCTTGTAACGCAGCAGCTCGCCCTCGTGACCGAGCGCCTTCAGCGCCCTGACGACCCTGCACGCGGAACGGTCGGTGACCTCCACCTCGCGCGGGACGTCGCCCTTGGCGGGATAGCAGAACAGGACCGAGCCGTTCGCGCAGGTCACGTGTTCCATCCTGAGCGTCGCCAGGCCGTACGACTCGTACTCCTCGCCGCCCACCCTGAAGTATCCGACGTCGAGCAGGCGCGCCGCGGTGGCCAGCACCCGCTCCCTGGTCAGCCCCCTGGTCTCCAGCTGCTCCTGGACCTTCTTCCGGAAGGCGGGCAGCCGCTCGGCCATCTCGAGCACCCGGTCGAACTTGAGCCTGTCCTGCTGGGCCCGCCACTCCTCGTGGTAGCGGTACTGCCGCCGCCCCGCCGCGTCGGTGCCCGCGGCCTGCAGGTGCCCGTCGGGCGAGCAGCAGATCCACACGTCCTTCCAGGCGGGCGGTACGGCCAGTGCCCTGATCCGGTCGAGCGTGGCGGCGTCGCGCACGGGACGGCCGTCGGGGTAGGTGTAGCTGAATCCCCGCCCCCTGCGCCTGCGCCTGATGCCCGGTTCGTTCTGGTCACTGGGGTGCACGTGACCTGGCTACCCTGCGCGTTATGCGGCAAACGGCCCGGGCAGGGGGGTGGGTATGCGTGAAGATGACTACCGTCCGGAGCAGCGGTCCGCGTCCGGCAAGCCCATGGTTCCTTCGACGCCGCGTGATGTCGTCCACATCAGGGTGGGGTCGTTCATTCTGATCTTCCTTCTGGCGATCGGCGCGATCAGCGTCATCGCGGGGATCGGCTGGCTCGCCGTCGTGGCAGGCGTGCTGGCCCTGGCCACGATCGCCGACATCGTGCTCGCCGTACGCCGGCAGAGAGAGCGAGGAGCGGGAGAGGCGGGCTGATGCGCCCTTCCCGTGTGGTGGTGGTGACGGGTGCCAGTGGTGGTGTCGGCAGAGCGGTGGTGCGCGAGCTCGGCGCGCGCGGCGACACGGTGGCGCTGATCGCGCGCGGGACGGCGGGCCTGGGGGCCGCGGCCGTCGACGTCGGCTCCGCGGGCGGCTCCGGCGTCGTCTACCCGGCCGACGTCTCCTCCTACGAGGAGGTACGGCAGGCCGCGCGACGCGCCGAGGAGGATCTCGGCCCCATCGACGTGTGGATGAACGTGGCCTTCTCGGCGGTGTTCGCCCCCTTCACCGAGGTGAGTCCCGAGGAGTTCGAGCGGGCCACCGCGGTGACCTACCTCGGTTACGTGTGGGGCACCAAGGTGGCGCTGGAGCTGATGCGGCCCCGCGACAGCGGGGTGATCGTGCAGGCCGGCTCGGCATTGTCCTACCGGGGGATCCCGCTGCAGTCGGCCTACTGCGGCGCCAAGCACGCGATCAAGGGCTTCACCGAGTCGGTGCGGACGGAGCTGATGGCCGAGGGCAGCGGGGTGCGGGTCACCATGGTCCAGCTGCCCGCCGTGAACACCCCGCAGTTCGACTGGGTGCTGTCGCGCCTGCGCCGGCATCCGCAGCCGGTGCCGCCGATCTTCCAGCCCGAGGTGGCGGCGCGGGCGCTGGTCCACGCCGCCGACCATCCCGAGCGCAGGGAGTACTGGGTGGGCGCGTCGACCGCTCTCACGCTGGTCGGCGAGCGCGTCGCACCCGGGCTGCTCGACCGCTACCTGGCCAGAACCGGTCAGCAGTCGCAGCTCACCGCCGACAGACCGCCGACGGGCGTGGCGAACCTGTGGGCGCCCGCCGACGAGTACCGCGACCACGGGGCGCACGGGACCTTCGACTCCCGCGCCCACGGCAGGAGCCCGCAGGCCTGGCTGTCCCGGCACCGCCGGTCCGTGCTGGTCGCGCTCGGCGCCGTGGCCGCGGGCGCGACGGTGGCCACCCGCGCCCTGCGCCGCACATAGCGACCGCGGGGCTGGGTAGGCGGCGGGAGACCCTAGGAGGACCGATGCCCGAGCGCGATGTTCATTACCTGTGCGAGCTGGCGGCGCAGCTGCGGGTGGACTCGGTGCGAAGCTCCGCGGCGGCGGGTTCAGGCCACCCGACCTCGTCCATGTCCGCGGCGGACCTGATGGCCGTGCTGTTCGCCCACCATCTGAGATACGACTTCGACGACCCCGGCAATCCCGCCAACGACCACCTCATCTTCTCCAAGGGGCACGCCTCTCCCTTGCTGTACGCGCTGTTCAAGGCGGCGGGGGCCATCACGGACGAGGAGATGCTGAGCTTCAGGAAGCGCGGCAGCCGCCTGGAGGGCCATCCGACGCCGCGCCTGCCGTGGGTCGACGTGGCGACGGGCTCTCTCGGGCAGGGACTGCCGGTCGGCGTGGGAGTGGCGCTGGCGGGGCGGCGCCTCGACCGGCTGCCGTACCACGTGTGGGTGCTGTGCGGGGACAGCGAGCTGGCCGAGGGCTCGATATGGGAGGCCGCCGAGCACGCCGCCGACGAGGGCCTGGCCAACATCACCGCGATCGTCGACGTGAACAGGCTCGGCCAGCGCGGCCCGACCCGGCACGGCTGGGACACCGGCGCCTACGCGCGCAGGTTCGGCGCCTTCGGCTGGCACACGATCGAGGTGGACGGCCACGACCCCGGCGAGATCGACTACGCGCTCGGCGACGCGCGCAACACGCGCAGGCGCCCGACCGTGATCCTGGCCCGCACCCGCAAGGGTGAAGGCGTCAGCGCGGTGGACAACCGCGAGGGCGCCCACGGCAAGCCGCTGAAGGACCCCGAGCAGGCCATCCGCGAGCTGGGCGGCGACCGGGGCGTGACCGTCAAGGTCAGCCCGCCGGACAACGACCGCCCGCCGCACGTCTTCGACAGCGGCCCCACCGAATGGCCGGTCTTCGAGGTCGGCACGAAGGCCGCCACCAGGACCGCGTTCGGCGAGGCGCTGAGAACCCTGGGCGAGGCTCGCGGCGACGTGGTGGTGGTGGACGGCGAGGTGGCCGACTCCACCAGGACCGAGGCCTTCGCGCACGCCTTCCCCGAGCGGTTCTTCGAGTGCTACATCGCCGAGCAGGAGATGGTCGCCACCGGCGTCGGCCTGCAGATCCGGGGCTGGGTGCCGTACGTGTCGACCTTCGCCGCCTTCCTCACCAGGGCGCACGACTTCCTCAGGATGGCCGGGGTCAGCGGCGCGAACCTGCGCGTCGTGGGCTCGCACGCGGGCGTGTCGATCGGCGAGGACGGCCCCTCGCAGATGGGGCTGGAGGACCTGGCCATGCTGCGCGCCGTCCACGGCAGCACGGTGCTCTACCCCTGTGACGCCAACCAGACCGCGGCGCTGGTCAACGAGATGGCCGACATCCGGGGTGTCTCCTACCTGCGCACCACGCGTGGGGACACGCCCGTCATCTACGATCCCGGCGAGCCGTTCACCGTCGGCGGTTCACGGGTGCTGCGGCACTCGCCCGACGACCGGGCGACCATCATCGCGGCGGGGATCACCGTCCATGAGGCGCTGGCCGCGGCCGACACGCTCAAGGGTGAGGGCGTTCCCGTCGGCGTCGTCGACATGTACTCGATCAAGCCCGTCGACCAGGCCGTGCTGAACGAGGCCGCCACCACGACGGGGAACCTCATCACCGTCGAGGACCACCGGCCGGAGGGCGGCCTCGGCGACGCGGTGCTCGACGCCGTCTCCGAGCTGGGGCCGCGGGTGATCAAGCTGGCGGTGCGGGGGATGCCGGGCTCGGCCACTCCCGCCGAGCAGCTGGCCGACGCGGGCATCGACCGGCGCGCCATCGTGGCGGCGGTCAGGCGCCTGCTGTGAGAGCCCGGGTACGCGAAAGGGGATCCCCGCGCCTGGGGATCCCCTTTCGCACTCGGTCAGCGTGATCTGGCCGTCTCCCGCCGGTTGGCCTTCTTGATCGCGTCGACGAGCTCGGACTTGGTCATCTTGGAGCGTCCCGTGACGCCGAGCCTGGCGGCCACGTCGTACAGGTGCTGCTTGCTGGCGTTGGCGTCGACGCCCTCGGCGGTCCGCCCGGAACGGTCGGTGGCGCCCTTGTCGGAGGGGCCCTTGCCGGACTTCGGCTCCCAGTGGTCGCCGACCTTCTCGAAGGAGTGCTTGAGCGCCGAGAAGGCGGTGCGGTGGGCGCGCTCGCCCTCGCCGTAGGTCTTCACCGCCGAGTCGTGCGCCTTGATCCAGGTCTCCTGCGCCTTCTTCGGCGAGCGCGCGATGGTCGAAGGCAGTTCCTCGCGTCCGGGCATGGCGAACCCCCTCTGTCAGATCTGCGGCGGGTCGGTGTAGCGCCGCTCCTCGTACACGGTCGTGCGCTCCCTGTCGGGCTCGACCGGCGACACGATCTCGCGCGTCACGCGGACCCGGTAGAGCCCGAACAGCAGTAAGGCGACTCCACCCAGCATGAGGATGACGCCCACGATGTTGATGTCCAGGCCGGCGATGTCCCATTCGACGGCCCATGTGAGCACGGCGCCGAGCATGATGAGGAAAATGCTTCCGGCGATGGTCATGGAATACCTCCCTAGAGCCAAGGAAACCTCTATCCCCATGTCGAGAAACAAACCCGTCGTCGTCATCGGGCTGATGGGGTCGGGCAAGAGCACCGTGGCCCTGCTGCTGGCGCAGGCGCTCGGCCTGCCGATGAGCGACAGCGACTCCTATCTCAGGCGCCGGTACGGCAGCAGCGCGGCCGAGATCGCCAGGACGGAGGGCGCCGACGTCCTGCACGAGCGGGAGGCCGAGCACGTGCTCGACGCGCTCGGCGAGGACCAGGTCGTGGCCGCGGCGGCGAGCACCGTGGAGCGCCCCGAGGTGCGCGCGGCGCTGCGGCAGGCGTTCGTGATCTGGCTGGACGCGACCCCCGAGGTGCTGGCGGAGCGGATGCGGTCGAGCGACCACCGCCCCGACTTCGACCCCGCCGTCATGAAGGCCAGGCGGGACCCGTACTTCAGGCAGGTCGCCGACCTGCGGGTCGACACGACGTCGACGCCGCCGCAGGAGGCGGCGGGACAGGCCCTGGACGCCATCCGATAGGAAGAGCGCATGTTCGTCACCAAACCCACCCTGACCGGGGAGCGGATCACACTGCGCCCCGTCGGCGCCGAGCACGTCGACGGCCTGCTCGAACTGGCCTCCGACGAGGAGGTCAGACGGCTGACCGGATCGCGCGCGGGAGTGGACCGCGAGCGCGCCACGATGTGGTACGCCACCCGCAAGGACCACGACGACCGGCTCGACCTGGCGATCTGCCACGGCGACGAGTACGTCGGCGAGATCGTGCTCAACGAGCTCGACGCCGACAACCTCTCGTGCAACCTGCGGATCGCGCTGATCGGGTCGCGGGTGTTCGGCAAGGGCTTCGGCACCGAGGCGATCAGGCTGGTGCTCGGCCACGTCTTCGCCACGACCCCGATCAACCGGGTCAGCCTGGGCGTCTACGCCTTCAACGAGCGCGCCAGGCACGTCTACGAGAAGGCCGGCTTCGTCGTGGAGGGTGTGCTGCGCGACGCCCTGCTGTGGGAGGGCGTGTGGCACGACGAGATCGTCATGTCGGTGCTGCGCCGCGAATGGGTCACAACCAAATCCGGGATCGGCGCATCTAAGCTGCAGTGACGACGCGTTTGCTTCCCGACGATCCCGACCGGCTGGGCGGCTACTGGCTGGCGGGACGGCTCGGCTCCTGCTTCGACGCCTATGACCGCGGGGGCAGACGCTATGTGATCAAGATGGCGCGCGGCAGGGCGCCCGTGGTGGCGCCGCACTGCGTGGCCAGGGTGGTCGAGTCGGGGCCCGGCTACGTGGTCAGCGAGTTCGTCGAGGGGCCCAGCCTGCGGGAGGCGGTCGCGCATGCCGGCCCCTACGCGGGCGAGGCGCTGCACAGGATCGCGGTCGCGCTGGCCACCGCGCTGGTCGCGATCCACGACGCGGGCGCCGTCCACCTCCATCTGGGGCCCGGCTGCCTGCGGCTGGGCTCCGAGGGTCCCAGGGTCACCGGTGTCGGCACAGCCGACGCGCAGCGTCCCACCCCCGAGGTGTTCACCGGGGGCGCCGCGGGGCCGCCCGCGGACGTGTTCTCGTGGGGGGCGGCCGTCCTGTTCGCCGCGACGGGCCGCGACCCCTTCGCGGCCGAGAGCCTGGGCGAGCTGATGCACGCGGTGCTGACCGTCGATCCCGACGTGAGCGACCTGCCCGAACCGCTCAGGTCCCTGGCCGCCAGGGCGCTGTCCAAGGAGCCCGGCGACCGGCCCACGGCGCGCGAGCTGCTGATCGGCCTGACGGGCAGCGCCGAGCCGGCCGTCGGCGCCCACCTGGCCGCCGAGATCAGGCCGCCGGAGGGGCTGACGGGCCCGCCCGCGCTCGGCGACGTGGCCGAGCGCGTCTACCAGAGCCTGCCGCCCGAGCAGCAGTCGACGCTCCCGGAGATCCTGCTGCGGATGCGCGAGCCGGGCAGGCTCCCGCTGGCCGAGGTCGGCGACGACCCGGCGGTCGCCGCGCTGACCGAGGCGGGCCTCCTGGTACGGCGCAGCATCGCGGTGCCGCCCGCCGACCGGCCGGAGGGAAGGCTGGTCGCCGTCGCCGACGACTCGGTGGGCCCGGCCAGCCAAGCTCTGTTCCACGCGTGGCCGAGGCTGCGCACGTGGGCCGAGGACGTCACGCCCTTCCGGCGGCGCAGGCACAGACGCAGGATGCTGGTGGCGGGGCTGGCCGCGGCCGTGGCGGTGGCGCTGGCGGCGACGGTGGTGACCGTGACGGACGGGCTGTCCCGCCACCGGCAGGCGGGCACGAGCGACCTGGCCGGCGCGGCCCACGACCCTTCCCGCGACGCGGCGGGCGAACCGTCCCGCGGCACGTCCGGCGACGGCTCCAGCGACGCGGCCCACGAGAGCGCCAGGGAGGTGGCGGCGCGCGCCGAGAGCCTGCGCAGCGCGGACCCCATGACCGCGATGAAGCTGAGCGTGGCCGCGTGGACCCTGGCGCCGGTGCCGGAGGCCCGCGACGCCCTGCAGCGCTCGCTCGGCCAGAGCGACCTCGACACCTTCAGCGACCCCGAGCCGGTGGCCGGCACGGCCTACCGCCTCGCCGACGACGGCACCAGCCTGCTCGGCCGGCGGAACGACCGGCTGCGGCGCTGGGATCTGGCCACGAGGAAGCTGGCCGGCGAGTACCGCCTGCCCGTGCCCGCCGACGGGTGGACCGCGCTGTCCGGTGACGGCAGGTTCTACGCCGCGGGCGACGACGAGGCGGTCCGCGTGTGGGACCTGACCACCGGGGCACCCGTCCGGGGCACCTGGCCAGGCGGCAGGCCCGCGCTGTACGCGCGGGGCGGGCTCCTCGGCGTCACCACCGGCCACCGCACCCGGCTCTACTCGACCGAGGGCGGCCCCCCGCTCCTCGACGTCACCCAGGCGACCGTCGCCACCTCCCCCGACGGCAGGTGGGCCGCGGTCTCCGCCGCCTCGGGCCGGGTCCAGGTGTGGGACCTCACCCGGCGAGCGCGCCTCTACACCCACGCGGGCGAGCCGCTCGTCGGCGCGGCCGACGTCGAGCTGCCGCCGGTCACGGCCTTCAGCCCCGACGGGCGCCGCCTGATGATCGGCGGCACCCTGCTCGACACGACCACCGGCACCGTCAAGGCACGCCTGGCCGACCGCGAGCGGGACGTCGGAGGGTGGTGGGGACCGCAGTCGTTCTCGCCCGACGGCCGCTTCCTGCTCGAACCGCTCGAACCCGGCGAGCTGGAACCCGGGCCCGCCGCCTGGACCGGGCCGGTGTCGGACCAGCCCTCCCAGCCGCCCCCCGAGACGAGCCAGACCTGGCCCGAGCAGGAGTTCGGGCAGACGGTCCGGTTGTGGCGGCTGTCCGACGGCCACCTGCTCGGCACCTATCCGGCCGAGAAGGCGGCAGGAGAGTTCGCCTTCTCGGCCGACGGCAGGGCGATCCGCTACACGGTGGAGGGCGGCACCGTGCACTCCATCGACGTCTCCGACGTCCTGGCCGACGCGCCCCGCCGGCAGGAGACGATCGCGCTCAGCGCCGGCCGCCGGTTCTTCGCCGGCGCACCGCCGCAGCGGCTGCTCTCCCCCGACGGCAGCGTCGCCGCCGTCCAGCGGGGACAGCGGACCGACCTGCACGACACGGCGACGGGCGAGCTCATGGGCGGCCTCCCCGTGGCGGGCGAGCTCTCCTTCGACGGCACGGCCAGGTTACTGGCGGTGGGCGGGCAGGACACCACGGTCTGGGACGTGGCGAGCCGCACCCAGGTCCTCGCGATCCCCACCGGCCCGGTCGACGACGTGGCGCTGTCGGCCGACGGCCGGCGGCTGGCCATCTCGGCCGCAGGCGAGCTGAGAATCTGGAGCGTGCCGGAGGGCGAGCCGGTCATGGGCCCGCTCGCCACGATCGCCCGGCCGCTGGTCTTCTCCCCCGACGGCAGGCGGCTGTTCGCGGGACGCGACCTGGTGGACCTGCCGTCGGGCAAGGTCACCGAACTGGGCGGCAGCACTTTCGCCGGCGCTTTCGCTCCCGACGGCCGCACGGCCGCCTTCGTGATCGACGCCGACTTCTTCGCGGTGTGGAGGCTGAGCACCTGGCCCCCGCAGACGGTCAGGCGTGCGGTGCCGGGCGCCAGCATCAGGTTCTCGCCGGACGGCACGCTGCTGGCGCTGGGCGGCGACCACACCACGCTGTGGGACGCCACGACGCTGCGCGAGATCAGCAGGGTGCCGCTGGGCCAGGACATCGCCGACGTGGCCTTCAGCGCCGACGGCGCGAGGCTGATCGGCCTGCGGGAGGACGGCACCGTGCGGGAGAGCCCCGTCGACCCGGCGCTGGCCGCCAAGGCTGTCTGCGCGAAGGCGGGCGGCGCGCTGGACGAGGCGGGCTGGCGGCGGCTGTTCCCCGGCCGGCCGTACCCGGCCGGCATGTGCTCCTGACTGTCGCCCGCCCCGCTCTGGGGTGTCGCGCGTGGATCCCGATGACGCCCGTCGCGGCGGGAGCGTGCCGACACCGCTGGTGCGGTTCGGTGATCAGGCTCATACTCTTGGTCACGTGTTGAGTAGTAACCGGCTGCGTGTCCTGCTTGAGGTGTTCAGGACGGGCAGCATCGCCGGTGCGGCGAGAGTGTTGAAGCTGTCGCCGTCCGCGGTGTCCCACCAGCTGTCCCGCCTGGAGCAGGAGGCGGGTGTCGGCCTGGTCGAGCGCAACGCGCAGAGCCTGCGGCTGACCGAGGCCGGACGCCGCCTCGCCATCCGCGCGCAGGAGGTGGTGGACATCATCGAGGCGGCGGAGAAGGACCTGCTCGCCCAGGCCAGGGTGGACGCCGGTGAGCTGCGCATCGGCTTCTTCGCCTCCGCGGGCTACCGGCTGCTGCCGCTGGCGCTGTCGCGGTTCGCCTCCCGGTATCCCAAGGTGGCGCTCGACCTGGTGGAGGGCCAGCCGTACGAGCTGCTGCCCGATCTGGAGCGCGGCGCGCTCGACGTGCTGGTGGTCTTCGAGCACGCCCTCGACCCGTGGCAGTGCCCCGAAGGGGTGGAGGTGGTGCACCTGTTCGACGAGCCGCAGCTCCTGGTCGTGCCGGCCGGCCACCCCGCCGCCCAGCGGCCCAGGGTACGGCTGGCCGACCTGGCCGACGAGCCGTGGATCACCACGTTCGGCGCCGAGCACCCGGTGTCGATCCTCGAGCGGGCCAGCACGCTGGAGGGCTTCTCGCCGCAGATCCGCTGCCGCAGCGACCACTACGAGGTGACGATCGGCCTGGTGCGGGCCGGGCTCGGCGTCGCGCTGGTGCCGAGCCTCGGCCTGCAGGGCGCGACGGGGCTGACCACCTGCCGCCTGGCCACGCCGAACCTGTTCCGCAGGATCGGCGTGGCCAGGCGGCCGACCAACCCGAACCCGGCCGCCCGGTCCTTCCTCGCCTACCTGCGCACGGCCTCGGCGCAGCTCAGGAACTCGCTGGAGCCCTCGTTGCGCTGAGGCGGGCCGCGATGTCCAGCCCCGCCTGCCGTACGGCGGACGCCAGCTCGTGCTCGCTGCCCGAGGGACCGTGGGCGAGCACGGCGTAGGCGATCCGCCCGTCCATGATCCCGACGTCGGACCTGACGCCGTCGTCGGTGCCGGTCTTGTTGGCCAGCCAGCCGCCTTCGGGATCGTGCCTGACCAGGGCGGGGACGAGGCTGTGGTCGGTGTTCTGCTGCATCCAGCCGCGCATGAGCACCTGCCAGCCGCCCGCACCCGCGACGAGCGCGGCCAGGCCGGAGAGCTCGGCGGCGGTGCCGATCGCGAACGTCGGCGGATCCTCGGGGCCGCGCGGCTCCCTGATGCGGTCGAGCAGCCGGGTTCTCGACAGGCCGAGGGCGGCGGCCGCCGCGTTGACCCGGTCCACGCCGACCCTGCGCAGCAGGGCGTTGGTGGCGGTGTTGTCGCTGATCGCGGCGGTCAGCAGGGCCAGGTCGCCGATCGTCCAGCTGCGCCCGGACAGCGACAGCAGCAGCCCCGAGCCGCCGCAGTAGTCGTCCTCGTGCAGCGTCACGGGCGTGTCGGGGTGGAGGATGCCGCCTTCGATGCTCATCGCCACCTCGGCCAGCAGGAGCAGCTTGCCGACGCTGGCCAGCGGCAGCTCGGCGTCCTCGTTGACGCCGTGGAACTCTCCCGTCACCAGATCGCGCGTCGCCACGGCGAGCGTGATGTCGTTCACCGCCCGATGATCCTTCCTGGTCTGTCTTCGGTGAGCGTGCCGTCTTCCACGGCGACCCGGCCCGCCACGACGACGGCCCGGATGCCGGTGGGCGGCAGCAGCGGATCGGCGTAGGTGGCGCCGTCGGCCACCGTCTCGGGGTCGAGCAGCACCAGGTCGGCGTGCGCGCCGTCGCGCACGACTCCCCTGCCGGTGAGCCCGAACCTGTCGGCCGCCATGCCGGTCATCTTGTGGACGGCGACCTCCAGCGGGAACAGGCCCTGGTCGCGGGAGTAGCGGCCGAGCACCCTGGGGAAGGTGCCGGCCAGGCGCGGGTGCGGATGACCTGGCTTGGGCACGCCGTCCGAGCCGATCATGGCGAACTCGCTGGCCAGAACCCGCTGGACGTCGTCCTCGCGCATCGAGTGGCTGATGATCGTCACCTCGCCCTCCTCGGCGAGGAGCAGCTCGGCGGCGGTGTCCACGGGGTCGCCGCCCAGCTCGGCGATGGTGCGGCCCTCGACCTCGGGATGGTTGACGGCGCAGGCGACGGAGATGCGATCCCATCCGCCGTTGCCGACCGTGTTCTCCCAGCCGGGCACGCCCTCCTCGATCGCCCGGCGCATCCGGTCGCGCTGGAGGGGGTCGCGCAGCCGTTCGAGCAACGCCTCGGTGCCGCCGTCGTTGGCCCACGGGGGGAACATCGCCGACAGCGACGTGCTGCCCTCGGTGTAGGGGTAGACGTCGCAGGTGACGTCCATGCCCTGGGCCCGCAGCTCGGCGATGCGCGGGAGCGTCCGCCGGGTTCTGCCCCAGGCGTGCCTGCCTGCGGTCTTGTGGTGGCTGACGTGCAGCGCGGCCCCGCTCCTGCGGGCGATCTCGACGGCCTCCTCCAGCGCCTGCTCGACGCGGGACATCTCGTCTCTCAGGTGGGTCACGTACGGCTTGCCGTACCTGGCCGCGACCCTGGCCAGCGCGACCACCTCGGCCGTGTCGCCGTAGGTGCCGGGGGTGTAGATGAGCCCCGTGGACAGGCCCGCCGCCCCGGCGGCCAGCGCGTCGTCCAGCAACGCGCACATGGTGTCGAGCTCGGCCGGGGTGGCAGGGCGGTCCTCGTAGCCGAGCACGCCGGCGCGGAGGGTGCCGTGGCCGACGAGGGAGGTCAGATGGTTGGACCGCGGGGCCCGCTCGTGCGCCTCCACGAACGCCCCGTAGTCCTGAAATATCGGGATGTCGCCGCCGAAACCCGCCCTGCTGGACCGGCTCAGCGCCGGCACCCGCTCGGGCAGCGCGGGAAACAGGCTCGACCCGCAGTTGCCGCAGATCTCCACAGTGACACCCATGCGCACGGGGGCGGCGGCCAGCTGCCTGCCCGCCTCGCCGAGCAGGGACACCGCGTCGGAGTGAGTGTGGACGTCGATGAAGCCGGGAGCGACCACCAGCCCGGTGGCGTCGATCACCCGCGCTCCCCCGCCGTCGGCCGGGCCGCCCTTGGGCAGCAGGACGAGGCGGTCACCGGTGACGCCGACGTCGGCCCGGCGCAACGGCGCGCCCGTCCCGTCGGCCACCAGGCCACCGCTGATCATTACGTCGAGGCTCACGGAGCCGAACCCTTCCCGAGGAGTGCGCCGTTCACAAGACCTGCCCGAGGAAGGCGCGGGTGCGTTCGTGACGCGGCTGGGACAGCACCTCGCGGGGCGGGCCCTCCTCCACGATCACGCCGTCGTCGATGAACACCAGGTGGTCGCCCGCCTCCCTGGCGAACCCCATCTCGTGGGTGACCACGATCATCGTCATCCCGCTGGCCGCCAGGTCGCGCATGACCTGCAGCACCTCCTGCACCAGTTCGGGGTCGAGCGCGCTGGTCGGCTCGTCGAACAGCATGAGCTTCGGGTTCATGGCCAGGCTGCGCGCGATCGCGACCCGCTGCTGCTGGCCGCCCGACAGCTGCCGGGGGTAGTGCCCCGCCCTGTCGGCCAGGCCCACCCGGTCGAGCAACGCGAGCGCCCGGGAGGTGGCCGCGGCCTTCGAGACGCGCTTGACCGTGCACGGACCCTCCATGACGTTCTCCAGCGCGGTCATGTGCGGGAACAGGTGGAAGCGCTGGAAGACCATGCCGATCTCCTGCCGCTGCCGGCACAGCTCGTCGGGCCGCAGCAGGTGCAGCCTGCCGCCCTTCTCGGCGAAGCCCATGAGCTCGCCGTCCACCCACACCCGGCCCGCGTCGATCGTCTCCAGCCGGTTGACGCAGCGCAGCAGCGTCGACTTGCCGGAACCGGAGGGACCCACCACGCAGACCACCGAGCCGGCCGGCACGTCGAGGCTGACGCCCTTCAGCACCTCGAGCTGCCCGAAGCGCTTCCTGACCGACTCGATCTTCACCATGCTAGTGGCCACGGCTGAACCTCCTCTCCAGGAAGCGCTGGCCGACGGTGGCCACGCTGGTGAGCAGCAGGTACCACGTCGAGGCGACCACCAGCAGCGCGATGACCTCGAAGTTGTCCAGGTAGATCCGCTGGGAGACGGTCAGCAGCTCGGCGCCGGAGATGACGGAGACCATCGAGGTGGTCTTCAGCATCGAGATGAACTGGTTGCCGGTCGGCGGGATGATCACCCGCATCGCCTGGGGCAGCACGACCCTGCGCAGGATCTGCCGGTGCGTCATGCCGAGCGACTCGGCCGCCTCCCGCTGGCCGGGATCGACCGAGCGGATGCCGGCGCGGACGATCTCGGCCATGTAGGCGCCCTCGTTGATGGTCAGCCCGAGCAGCGCAGCCGTGAACGGCGTGATCAGCTCGTTGGCCGGCCACTGGAGGAACATCGGCCCGCCGAACGGGACGCCGATCCCGATCTCGGGGAAGACCAGGCCGATGTTGAACCAGAAGATGAGCTGCACCAGCAGCGGCGTGCCGCGGAAGAACCAGGTGTACAGGCCGGCCGCGCCGCGCAGCACGGGGCTGTCCGACAGCTGCATGACGGCGGCGAGCACGCCGAGGCCGACGCCGATGACCATGGACAGCGCGGTGAGCGCGATCGTGATCCACAGGCCGCCCAGGATGCGCCCGTCCAGCAGGAACTCGGCGATCACGTCCCAGTGCAGGTTGGGGTTGACGATGACGGTGTAGATCAGCCACGCCATCACCAGCGCCGCCAGCACCGCCGCGACGAGCCGTCCCGGCCTGGGCGGTTTCACCGCCTCGATCCGAAGCTCCGTCATGCGCCGGTGTTGATCGTGACCTTGGCCACGGCGTTCGCCGTCGTGCCGTACTTCTCCAGGATCTTGCCGTACTCGCCGCTGTCGATCAGCTCCTGCAGCGCCTTGGCGACGGCGTCGCGCAGGCCGGTCTGCTTCTTGTCGATCGCGATGCCCCACGGTCCGGCGTCGTACTGCTCGGCGAGGACCTCGTACTTGCCGGTCTCCTTGGCGTACATGGCGGCCACGGGCGAGTCGACGATCGTGGCGACCGTGCGGCCGGAGTCGATGGTGAGCAGGCCGGTCGGGGCGTCCTCGCTCTGCATGATCTCCATCTTCTGCGCGCACTTGTCGTTCTGGCGCTTGCCGATCTCCAGGTTGGAGCTGCCCTTGGCCAGGACGACCTTCTTGCCGCACAGGTCGGCGAGGGTCTTGATGCCTTCGGGGTTGCCCTTCCTGACCATGATCGAGCCGCCGGCGTTGAAGTAGTCGACGAAGTCGACGGCCTTGCGGCGCTGCTCCAGATCGCTGAGCGCGGCCATGGCGATGTCCCACCTGCCGCCCTGCAGCCCCGGGATGAGGCCGTCGAAGGAGGCGTTGATGATGCGGGTCCGCAACCCGAGCCGCGCCCCGACGGCGACGGCCAGGTCGGCGTCGACGCCGGTCATCTCCTGGGTGCCCGGCTTGTACATCTCCATCGGCGGGTAGCCCTCTGAGGTCGCCATCCGCAGCTCGCCCGACTTCCGCACGGCGTCGGGGACGAGGTCCTTGGCGCTCTTGCCGGTCGAGGAGGGCGGCGTGGGCGCCGCCGTACCCGAGGTGGACCTCCCGCATCCCGCGCCCAGCGCGCAGACCGCCGCCAGGGCGATGACCAGGTGTTTTCGCATGGCTCCACATCGTGGCCAGGCGGTCATGCGCCACCAAGCCTCGTGAAGGCATGCGACCCTCACCAACGAATCCATCGACGCTCCGCCCTGCGAGGCGTCGTGGTTGCTTACGCTCGCGCCTTATGAGCTTGGACATCTGGCCCCAGACCGCCACGTGGGACGGCGGGGAGCTGCATCTCGGCGGCATCGGCGCGGTCGAGCTGGCCCGTGTGTACGGCACGCCCGCCTACGTGCTGGACGAGGCCGACTTCGCCGCCCGCGCGCGGGCGTGGCTGGACGCGCTGCCGGACGGTGACGTCCACTACGGCGGCAAGGCGTTCCTGTGCCCCGAGGTGGTGCGCTGGCTCGACCGGCTCGGCCTGTCCCTCGACGTCTGCACGGGCGGGGAGCTCGCGGTGGCCATGGCCGGCGGGATGCCGCCCGAGCGGGTCGTCTTCCACGGCAACAACAAGTCGCCTGCCGAGCTGCGCCGCGCCGTGGCGTGGGGCATCGGCTGCGTCGTCGTCGACTCCTTCACCGAGATCTCCAGGCTCGCCGCGATCGCCGCCTCGCTGGGCGTCCGGCAGCGGGTGATGATCAGGGTGACGCCGGGCGTCGACCCGCACACCCACGCCTTCATCGCCACCGGCGGCGAGGACTCCAAGTTCGGCTTCTCGCTGAGCGCCGGCGCGGCCGCGCTCGCGGTGGAGCGGGTGACCGCCGAGCCCTCGCTGGAGCTGTACGGCCTGCACTCCCACATCGGCTCGCAGATCACCGAACTGGACGGCTTCGGCGTCGCCGCCGCCCGCATGGCCGAGTTCGCCGCGTCCGTCGGCGTCACCAGGCTCGACCTGGGCGGCGGCCTCGGCATCGCCTACACGCCGGACGACCCCACCCCGCCGACGCCCGCCGAGCTGCTCACGGTGCTCAGGAAGGAGACGGCGGGCCTGCACCTGGCCGTCGAGCCCGGCAGGTCCATCGCGGGGCCGTCCACGGTGGCGCTCTACGAGATCGGCACGATCAAGGGCGGGTTCGTGAGCGTGAACGGCGGCATGAGCGACAACCCCCGCCCCGGCATGTACGGCGCCGCCTACACCGCCTCGCTGGCCAACCGCGCCTCCGACGCGCCGCTCAGCCCGTTCACCGTGGTCGGCAAGCACTGCGAGAGCGGCGACGTGCTGGTCAGGGATCTGCCGCTGCCTGACGACGTCCGGCCAGGCGACCTGCTGGCCGTACCGGTGTCGGGCGCCTACCAGCGCTCCATGGCCAGCAACTACAACCACGTGACCCGGCCGCCCGTCGTGGCGGTGCGGGACGGCGCCGCCCGCGCGATCGTCCGCCGCGAGACCGAGGACGACCTGCTGCGGCTCTACCTGTAGAGCGCGCCGGCCGCGGGCCGTACACGAAGTGCAGAGCCATCCTTTGCGGGCCGCTGGTGCGTCACTTCGGACAGGGAGGGCATATGCGGGCCATGGCTGAGTTCCTGACCGACATCAAGACCATCCGCGAGCGCGCCAGGGCCGAGATCGGCAAGGGCCCCATCACCGACGCCTACGGGGCGGACCTGGATCGGGTGATCCAGGTGTGCAACGAGGCGCTGGCGACCGAGATCGTCTGCGTGCTCCGCTACAAGCGCCACTACTACACCGCCACCGGCATCATGGCCGAGTCGGTCGCCGCCGAGTTCCTGGAGCACGCGGCCGAGGAGCAGGAGCACGCCGACAAGCTGGCCGCCAGGATCGTGCAGCTCGGCGGCCAGCCCGACCTCAACCCCGACACGCTCACCGCCCGCTCGCACTCGCAGTACGACGCCAGCCCCGGACTCACCGAGATGATCAAGGAGGATCTGGTCGCCGAACGCATCGCCATCGCCGCCTACACCGAGATCATCCAGTGGCTCGGCGACAAGGACGTCACCACGCGCCGCGTCTTCGAGGAGCTCCTGGCGAAGGAGGAGGAGCACGCCGACGACATGAAGAGCCTGCTGGAGCGGATGCCCGGCTAGTTGCGCGCCGCCCACATGCCCAGGCCCAGCGCCACCGTGTGCTGGGGCCGGTTCACCAAGTCGACCGGGATGCCCAGATCGCGGCGCAGCCTCCTGGGCAGCCCGCTCAGCAGCGCGCCGCCGCCCGTCAGCAGCAGGCCGCGCCTGGCCACGTCGGCGGCGATCTCCGGCGAGCACGACTCCAGCACCTCGCGCACCGCCTCGACGATCGCCCGCACCGCCGGGTCGAGCGCCTCGTGCACGCATTCCGCCGACACCATGGCCGACATCGGCGCACCGTGCCGCGGGTGGGTCCCGCTCACCTCCATCCGCCGGCCCGCGGACGGCTCGCAGGCCGAGCCGATCTGCTCCTTGAGCGTCTCGGCCGTCCGGTCGTCGATGACGATGCCGTGGGCGCGGCGGACCTCCAGCCTGATCGCCGCGTCCATCGCCTCGCCGCCCGTCCGCATCGACCGGACGGCCACCGCCCTGCCCATCGACACCGCGGCCACGTCCGTGGTGCCGCTGCCGACGTCCACGACGATGGCCGCCATCGGGTCGCCCAGCGCCAGGCCCGCGCCGAGCGCCGCGGCCAGCGGCTGCTCCATGAAGATGATCTGGCGGGCCTGCGCCTCGTAGGCCGCCTCCACCATCACCCTCCGCTCGATCGCGGTGATCCCGCCCGGGACCGCGATCGTCATCCTCGGCCTGGCGTACGGGTGGCCGTGCACCTTGTGCACGAAGTGGCGGAGCATCACGCGGGCCGCGTCGGGCTCGACGATCGCGCCGTTCCTGACCGGCCGTACGGTGACCACCCCGGCCCGCTGCCTGCCGGCCTCCGCGCCGAACGCGACGAACTGCCCGGTCTCGGAGTCGACGGCGACGAGGGACGGCTCGTTCAGCATGATGCCCTTGCCGCGCACGTGGATGCGGGTGGCGGCGGTGCCCAGATCGATGGCCAGGTCCCTGCTGAGGAACGGGAGCATCGATTCCAGTCGCCTGACACTCATCCCGTTCCTCATGGTTGTTCCGTTGCCCCCGGGAAGTCCACGCAAGACCAATCGCTCATCCCGACTCGGCAAACGAGGCGGGGGTGCGGGCCGGCCGGCCCCCCCCCCCCCCCGCGCGGGGGGGGGGGGGGCCGCCAACGACCCCAAAGACATTTCCAAAACCCGTGGCCCCCCCACCCCCTGCGAGAGGCCCAA
>NZ_JBSGJX010000056.1:0-55336 GCF_053605785.1 Nonomuraea sp. NPDC003754 | reverse complement strand
ACGAACTGTCTTCTGGGGCGGTGCCTTGTGCTGACCTCTGGTCGCCTAAGCACACCCCCCCAAACCCCCGCCCCGCCCGCCACCCCCCCCGCCCCCCCCCCCGGCCCCTGGGCGTGCACGCGCCTGCCGTACAGCGCCGCATTATGGGATAATGGCCGCAGTCAGGTCGCTCCACCGTTTCCCCCTTGGTGTACAACGATGGAGAGGGACGGGTATGGAGATCAGGCCGCAGGCGGTCGTCATCCCGAAGGAGACCGACCACCTGGAGCAGGGGAAGTACGGTCCCGTCTACCCGCGGACCCCTGCGTGCTACGGGTTCACCATCATCGCGGACGTCAAGCCCGGCCGAGCTGAGGTCATCCGAGGCTACGGACACACGCTCGCCAAGGCGCTGGAGGACGACCCGGACCTGCTCGCTCCTCTGAAGCTGCACTACCTGCGCTGGGTGCTCTTCGACGACGACACCCGCTTCATGTACCAGGGAATCTTCGACACCGATTTCGACAAGTACACCGAAGACGCCATCGCACTGTTCGCCCGATCAGGGGTGAACACGGTTTTCGAGAACCTCGAGGGCTTCCCCGAGGACTGGAAGACCAACCCGGAGGCGTTCATCAGATTCGTTCGCGAGCACCACTGCCCGAGCTTCATCGAGTACGGCGAGTACCCGTACGTCACCGCCGACGAGATCAAGAAGGCTCTGCTGGTCAAGAGCGCCCTGTCGGAGATGCTCGACCAGATGCAGTGATGCCCGCCGGCGCCATGCGGAGACGAGATGAGCGAGTTGAGAACGGCGCGCACCTACAACCAGAACCACGTGCCGCGCCAGTACACCCCCGGCCGGCGGCGGTTGAGCATCTACGTCGCATGGAGCTATCCAGCCGAGGCCGGCAGGAACACCGCCGAACTGGACAACCGGTTCTCCACGATGACCGAAGTGCGGCGCGTGACGTGGCCTGCCTACGAGGACCCGAAATGGTCGGATCCGCTGCGGTTCCAGCAAGGCATCGCGGGCGGGCTGGAGCTGTTCTTCTGGGGATGGCTGCCCTTCCAGCAGTTCGTCGAGGAGACCAGCGGGCACGTCGTACCCGTGTACCAGCGCGTCGACCAGGCCGGATTCCACACTCCACTGGACGAGCGGGTCCTTGCGGACACCGACACCCTGTTCGTGTGGGGACTGGACCACATGATCACCGGCCAGGACGCCACACCCGCGGAGATCGAGGCGGTGCGTGACTTCCTCTCCCGCGAGGGAACCTGCCTGGCACTGGGACCGCATCACGACGTCGGCGCGTCGAACGACATGGTGGTGCGCGACATGGAGTACCACCACCATGGCGACGCGCTGGTGCCCCGCCAGCAACGCTTCGGCAGGTACACCCGCTCGCTGATGGCAGGGCTGGGGATACCCGTCGAGAACCGGTACGGGCTCCGTCCCGCAGTGACGGACGGGAACAGGAGCGCCCCGTTGTCCATCGTCAGGGACCTGGACACCAAGGGGTGGCTGGAAGGGGTCTCCAGCTTCAACTTCCACAAGCACCTGCCTCATTACGCCGTGACCACCGACGACCCGAGCGCCATCCACGTGCTGGGCAGGCAGCCGATCGACATGTCCAGGCCCCACCCGTTCACCGAGGCCGGGAACACCGAGTTCAACATGTTCCTGTGGATGCCACCCGGCGGTGACCGCGCCGGTGACGTGATCTTCGCCGACACCACGATCTTCAGCTCGCTGTTCGGCGTCGACGAGAGCCTGCGCGCCTTCTGGAACAACATCGTCTCGGCGAAGTAGCGCTACGAGGAGGCGGGTTCCGGTGAGCGAGGACACCCAGGTCAAGCTCGAGCTCGACGACATCCAGCGCGGGGTCCTCAGCCCCCGGCCGACGCCGTACGCGGCGACCTACATCCTGTTCCGCATCGAGGACCGCGACCATGGGCGGGAGCTGATGCGGCGCGTGAGCGCCGTGGTGACCTCGGCCGCCGACACGGTCAGCCCGTTGGGCGAGACCTGGGTCAGCGTCGCGCTCACCTACCACGGTCTCAAGGCGCTCGGTGTCCCTCAGAAGTGGCTGGACACCTTCGCCTGGGAGTTCCGGCAGGGGATGGCCGCACGGGCCACCGTGCTGGGCGACGTCGGCGAGAGCAGCCCCGACAACTGGGAGTCGCCGCTCGGCACACCCGACGTCCACGTGGTGCTGGTGGCGCTCGCGCCCGACAGCGCACGGCTGGAGGCCGCCATCGACCGTGCTCGCCCGGCCTACGAGGCCCTGCCCGGAGTGACGGCGATCTGGCGGCAGAACTGCCACGCGCTGCCCACCGAGACCGAACCTTTCGGCTACCGCGACGGCATCAGCCATCCCGCCGTCGAGGGCAGCGGCATCGCTGGCTCGAACCCGTTGGAAGCGCCGCTCAAGGCGGGGGAGTTCGTGCTCGGCTATCGCGACGAGCTCGGCGGCATCCAGACCCCGCAACCCGATGTCCTCGGACGCAACGGCACCTACGTGGTCTTCCGCAAGCTCCACCAGCGCGTGGCCCTGTTCCGGCGATACCTGAAGGACAACGCCACCGGGCCTGAAGACGAGGAACTGCTGGCCGCGAAGCTCATGGGACGCTGGCGCAGCGGCGCTCCGCTGGCGCTCAGCCCGCGACACGACGACCCCGGCCTCGGCGCCGACCGGACGCGCAACAACATCTTCCTGTTCGAGCAGGACGATCCGGCAGGTTTCACCACTCCCGGCGGCTGCCACATCCGCCGGGGCAATCCTCGTGACGCGAGGGTGGCCGGGGTGCCGAGGCTGCATCGCATGATCAGGCGCGGCACCGCGTACGGGCCGCCGCTGCCCGAGGGCGTCCTGGAGGACGACGGGGCCGACCGCGGGCTGATGTTCGCCTTCGTCGGAGCGCATCTCGGGCGGCAGTTCGAGTTCGTCCAGTCCGAATGGATGAACGACGGCGTCTTCTTCGGCGCGGGTGACGCGAAGGACCCTGTCATCGGCTCCACCGACGGCTCCGGCGACTTCACCATTCCCCGGCGTCCCGTACGGCGGCGGCTGCTCTCCACACCGCGGTTCGTGGTCACGCGAGGCGGCGAATACTGCTTCATGCCAGGGCTGACCGCACTGCGCTGGCTCGGCGACCTCACGGACTGAGCATGGTGACGCCGTTCTGGCCCGACGACCGGGGATCCATATGGACACGCTGCAGCTGCTGTTCAACGCCGTCACCGTCGTCTTCATCGCGGCCACCATGTTCGCCGCCGGTCTCGGGGCGACACTGTCGGCCCTGCGCGCCGTGTTCGCGAATGTCCTGCTGCTGGTGCTGGTCCTCCTGGCCAACCTGGTCGCCGTCCCGCTCCTCGGCTGGGGCCTCGCCGCCCTGTTCGGCCTGCCCACGGCGGCGTACATCGCGCTGCTCCTGATCGCGTCCTCACCGGGTGGGCCGCTCGGCGCGAAACTCGGCATGGTGCAGAAGGGCGACGTGGTCGCAGGTGCGGCGATGCAGGTCCTGCTGGCCGCCGTCGGCAGCATCACCTTCGGTCCCACGGCGAACGTGATGCTCAAGGCGGCCGGCGTGGGCGGTGGAGTCGCACTGGACGTCCCGGCACTGATGCTGACCGTGGCGGTCCTCCAGCTCGTGCCGTTCGCCGTCGGGTTGACGGTGCGCCACTACGCGTCGCCCACAGCCCTGTCATGGCATCCCGTGGCGGTCGGAGCGTCGAACGTGACCTTCCTCGTCGTGCTGGCCGGCATGCTCCTGGGCAACTGGCGGGACGTCGTCGCGCTGATCGGCTCACTCAGCCCGCTCGCGGGCTTCGTCTTCTCCGCCATCGCCTTCGGCCTCGGCACGGCCATGGCCACCGGGCCGCGGGCACTCCGTACCACCATGGGGGGAGTCACCGCGGTGCGCAACGTGGGGCCGGCGCTCGCCGCGGTCGGCCTCGCCTTCGGCGACGAACCGGCCGTCCTTGGAGCGCTCGCGGCCGTCCTGCTGAGCGGCCTGGCCGCCGCCATTCCCATCGCCGCGGTGCTGAGCCGTCGCCGGAGCGGCACCACCGCGGATCACCCGGCTCGACGTCCGCCGGCGTGACCGGTCTCCTCAGGGAGAATTGGCATGCCGCTTGACCTGGACGAATGACGTGGAACGGTCAGGAGTCGTGCGGCTTGGGCTCGTCGGCACCGCGTGCTGCCGCGATCACTCGCATCAACGACTGGTGCAGGTGCTGCAACTCTTCGATGTCCATGCCGAGACGTGCCACGATGGCGGGTGGGATCTTCTCCGCTTCGGCTCGTAGCTCCTTGCCGGCTGGAGTCAGGGTCAGCGCCAGGGCACGCTCATCCTTGCTGTTGCGCTCGCGATGGATGTAGCCGAGGGCCTGAAGCCGCTTGAGCAGCGGAGACAAGGTGCCCGGATCGAGCTGAAGCAGCTCTCCCAGCTCCTTGACCGACAGAGGCTCCTGCTGCCAGAGCGCGAGCATGGCCAGGTACTGCGGATGAGTCAGACCCAGCGGCTGCAGCAGTGGCCGATACAGCCCGATGACGCTGCGCGAGGCGATGCTCAAGGCGAAGCACACCTGCCGATCCAGCGCCAGCAGGTCTGTTACGCCTGTCACAGGCTCCATATGAGGTTTCCTCCTCCATTCCCTGGTAGGTTACTTTGTGTACAAACTAATAGCCCACCAATAACCTGCACGCAAACCTATCGGTCGGCTGACCCCTGGAGGACACCCGTGTTTTACCGCAAGCCTTTGGAGGAGCGCATCGCTGAGCGGCAGGCCAAGCTGCCTCCCCTGAAGGAGGGTAAGCACTTCGAGCACGGCCCGGCCAAGTTCGTGTTCATCTTCCTGATCACCTTCGTGGTGATCATCCACTTCGTGGGGCTCGCCGTCGTCATGCACTTCTACCCATCATGATGCCGCGGCCGAGCCGCTTGTCCTCCTGCACCACCAGGGCGCCCGCGACACGCACCCGGTTCGCCACGTTTCCAGGACGAAAGTAGTGGGTCCGCAGGAGGAGTATCCGCCCGGAACCCGGGGCGAGGGCCGGGGTTGCTCCCGATGCCGCACACACCTCACAAGAGGATCTTTGGCGGCATGCTCACCTTTGTTCGCCGCACGGCGGGCCTGCTGGCCGGCCTGATCGCCGCCCTCCTGGCCGTGGCCGCCGCCGCGTTCTCCTTTCTCGCGCTCGCCTCCGTCACCGCCGTCATCCCCATGCTGTGCGCGGCGGCAGTCCTGGTCTGCCTGCTGGTCGCCTTTCTGCTGGGCCGGCCGTCGATGCGACTGCTGACGCGCTCGGCCGGGCGCGCCGCCGTCTGGTTCGCGGTCACGGTCACCGCACTGGCCGCGGTGAGCGCCTGGCTGCTCGTCTTCCGGCCGTTACCGACGCCGCTCGCCCCGGCCGCTCCCGCGTACGTCAGGTACTGGGACCTGCCCACCGGCTCCCGCATCGCCTACACGCACCGGAAGGGCGGCGCCGAGCCGTACCCCGTGATCTTCCTGCACGGCGGACCGGGCACCGCGGGCGAGGGCCTGCCGGAAGGGGCGGAGGAACTGGCCGCGGACGGCTTCGACGTCTACGCCTACGACCAGGTCGGCGCGGGCCGCTCCAGCCGCCTCGCCGACGTCACCGGCTACACCGTCGCCCGCCAGGTGGCCGATCTCGAGGCGATCAGGCAGGTCATCGGCGCGCCCAAGATGATCCTCGTCGGCAGGTCGTGGGGGGCCACGCTGACCGCCCAGTATAGTATCTGGCCGCCCACCCGGGCCGGGTGGCCAAGGCGGTCTTCGTCTCCCCCGGCGCGCTCTGGGCACCCGGCGCCGGCGACATCGGGGAACCGTGGAACCGCCTCACACCCGACCAGGCCCGCCGCCGCGACGACCTCCTCGGGAGCCCGCGCATGATCGCTCTGTCCCTCCTGCTGGAGAACGGCCCGGCCGCCGCGCACGCTCTCGTCCCCGACCGCGAGGCCGACTGGCGGATGCGCGAACTGCTGCTCATCGGCAAGGACGCCACCACCTGCCCGGACGGCCCGCCCGCCCCGACGCACGGCAACCGCCCCGGCTTCTACGCCAACCAGTTCACCGTCGCCGACGCCATGCGCGTCCCCGACCCTCGCCCCCGACTGCGCCGGCTCCACGTACCCGCGCTCATCATGCGCGGCACCTGCGACTACATCAAACCCCACGTCGCCGCCGAGTACCGCGACACGATCGCCGGCGCCCGCCTCGCCGAGGTCGCGAACGCCGGCCACGGGATCGCCCACGAGCAAACCGCAACCTACCTTCGCCTCCTGCGCGGCTTCCTCCGCGAGCACTGACATGGTCAGGCGCGGCCGTCCCCGACGAGGTCTCCGTCCGCGCACCGACGGCAGCGGCCGATGTGACGGCCCGGGCGCGGGCCTGCCCTGAGAGGGACGATGGCCGCCCCTGCGCGCCCTACCTGCCCCCGGCCGCTGCGGCCCTCTTCCTCAAGGACAGCGGCCTGTCCTCCCGGCAGGTACGGCTGCCGCTCACCCACGCCCGGCTGAGCGCGCCCGTGCGCGGCAGGCGGCTGCCGGTGGTGGTGTTCTCACCCGGCAACGGCGCCAACCGGGCTGACTCCACGGTCGTGGTCGAGGAGCTGGCCAGCCGTGGTTACCGAGCGCGGCCTGGCCGTGCAGCGTGCCTGTCCCGCCGCCTTCTTCGACCGGCACCTGCGTGGGCTGGACAGCCGCCTGCTGCACGGGCCCGCGCCGCGCTTCCCCGAGGTGACCTACGTGCCCTGATCCTTCGCGAACAGGTCAGACAAGACCGTCTTATCGGACAACTTGCTCGGGGATGATTTTGTCTGACTTGGGGGGACACCGCATGCTGAGCAGGCGCAGCATGAGGGTGTGGACGAGGTCGAGCGCGACCGGATCCTCACCGAGATCGCCTACGACACCGCCGGGCTGCTGGCGACCATGCGCCGTGAGCGTGAGCGTCGCGTGCAGGCCGGCGAGGATGTCGTGTGGCTGGATCTGGCGCTCAAGGAGCTGGAGTCGCTGGCCGCGGGAACGGCCGATCTGGTGACCTTCCGGGCGATCCGTTCGTTTGTCGACCGCCACGGCGCCGGGCCGTACCCGGTGGAGGAACTGGCGGCCATCGCGGGCGTGGACGTGGAAGACGTTCGGCGGGTCCTGGCGCGGATGGCCGTCGAAGGGCTTGCCACCCCGGCGGACCGGCCGCCGCCGGACGCACCGCCGGCTGATCGCTGACCTGTAGCCGGTTCCGGGACCGCACAGGGACTCGGAGGGGGTGGAGGCGGTGGCTCTCGCCTATCCGCTGGTGTGGCTGCGGCTGCGCACCGGGAGCATCTGGCCGGTCCTGGTCCTGCACGCCACCCTCAACGCATCGATCTACTTCGTCGCCGGAGCCATGACCGCCGCCACGGAGCACTCCGGCTGGTTCATCGGGGAGGGCGGCGCGCTCACGTCGGGCTTCACGGCGCTCGTCGTGCTCGCCACCTGGCACCTGTGGAGGAGATAGCGGTTCCTCGATGTGGAGAGCGGGGCGATTCAGCCGCTGGTGCCAGATCGGCTTTCGTCCCGTGTGTCGCCCTACAAAACGACAAAACTCAAGCCATGTTTTGACTGTCCCCGGTGGCTCTGCTGTCCCCCTGAAGCCTGGCGCAAACAGGCAGGTCCCTTCGTGTTCAGTTAAGATCTCGGAAATCTGCGGGCAACAGGAAAAACCGTGCTCAGATTGAGGTCAAGTGCCTGGACACGCAGAAAAGCCGAATCCCATGCTGGAGGTAGTGCGTCGCCCCAGCCGGCATGCGATGTCGGAAAACATCGCCAATGGGCGGCGACGAAAATCAGGGGCCACAGCCAGATGTCCTCCGCTGAGAGGCTAAGGAAGCAGAAATTCCCAAGGAAGGTTCGCCTTCACGAGGATCGGCTCTCCCGAGCCATCCCGGCGCCATTTCCCCGGATGAAGTCGCGGTCTTCGAGATGGCTTCATCAGGAAGGAGACGAAGATGCGCGGAAAATGTCTGCTCATCGCCAGTCCGCTGATCCCCGCCCTCGTGTTCGGGACGGTCGCTGTCTCGCAAGCCTCGGTCGTTCCGACGTCCGTGAGCGCTGGCGACAGTCACATCACGGCGACCTTGAAGGTCGCGCCGCCCACGTGCACCCGCAACTTCAACGGCGAGCTCAGGACGTTGTGCTCGCGCGGCTTCAACGAGGGATACACCGAAGGGCAAGCCTCATGCAAGGGCCAACAGCCCCGACAGGGGCTGGCCCCTGAGCTGCAGGACGCGGCATACGATCACGGCTACAACGCCGGGTTCAAGCTGGGCAAGGCTTCGTGTTAGCCGCTGCCCATCGCAGCCGTACAGGGGTTCGTGATCCCGTAAGGGTTCCCGAGCCAGAACCGGGCGGACCTGTCCGAACGTCGGGCAGGCCCGCCTCGGTCAGGGCAAGAAACCGCGCATCGTCTCCCACACCGTGCGCTGGGCGGGTCGATAACCGCGAGAAGTCGTCCACCTTCAAGACCAAGGGCCTGGCCGAGAGCTTCCGGTCCGGGCTTCGTCAGGCCGCGCGCAACGGTGAAGCCTTCGAGCTGGAGTGCGGTCTGCCGGCCTCCATGGCCAGAGCCGAGAGCGCCCGCACGTGGTACTCCTTCGCGGTCGCCTACGTTCACGCCGGTGGCCCCACGCGGCGGCCAAGTCCCGCGAGGGCATGAGAGCGATGCGCCGGCCAACATCACCCCCGTCTTTACGGGCAATCTGAAAGGCCGGCCTGATAGCCAGATCATCAGGCGCGCATAGAGACACGACGTCGGCGGGCAACAACCCCGATTTTCAGCCCGGAACGGGCCGCCCGCCAGGGCGATCGGAGACCCACCCCGTCACCTTCGGGTCAGTCCGATGCGAGAGTGCACCGCCTCAAGCCAGTCAGCGGCCATGTCCGTTTCCGTTATGCGGCCGATCAACGCCAGGGTCGAGCTGATGCTCTCGTCCTCTTCCACGGGTTGTCGTGAATTCTGCATCCTGCGGTGTGGCCGGGCCAATAGAAGGATCCATCGGACCTGAACGCCGGACAACTGATGCGCACGCCGTCGCAGCGGGCGACGAAGGGAAAATCGCCCTTCGGCCGCGAGTCGCACCCGCAGCCGCGCGTTTTGCCGCGTGGTAGATGAGGAACTGAACAAGGCCCAGCGCTTCCCGGCAAGGCCAGTGATCCGGCAGAGGCGCGCGTCTTCGGACACCAAGCATGTGCTCATGGCTTTAGTCTCCAATCTCCCCTGGCGGTGGAGGCCGTTCGGGCCTGAAAATCGGGGTGGTTGTCCGCGGACGTCGTATCTCCTTGGTCGTTGAGGCCGTGCTTTAGTCGGACGCCGGGAGCCGCGCCTGTGGGCCTTTCACTGTTGCTGCGAGCACGCGGATCAGATTCGCTTACCGTCCCCTTGCGGCTCCCGCGGGCAACCACCCCTAGTCGGTTCGGCGGTAAGGAGGCCCGATGCTCGCCCCCACCCATGACACCGAGGAGATCGTCGAAAGGGTCGCCGCGCTGGATGTCGGTAAGGCCAGCCTGGTGTGCTGCGCCCGCGTCCCCGACGACAAGAAGGCCGGCAGGCGGCTGCAGGAGGTGCAGACCTACAACACGATGACGCGGTCGCTGCTGTCGATGGCCGATCGGCTGCGCTGCCTGGGCGTCACCCGCGTGGTGATGGAGGCAACCTCCGACTACTGGAAACCCGTGTTCTACCTGCTGGAAGCACAAGGCTTCGAGGTATGGCTGGTCAACGCCCGCGATGTCAAGCACCTGCCCGGCCGACCCAAGACAGACAAGCTGGACGCGGTCTGGCTGGCCAAGGTCGCCGAGCGCCAGATGCTGCGGGCCAGCTTCGTGCCGCCGCCGGCGGTCCGGCTACTGCGCGACCTGACCCGCTACCGGGTGGACCTGGTGGAGGCCCGCACCGCTGAGAAACAGCGGGTGGAAAAGCTGCTGGAGGACGCGCAGATCAAGCTGAGCGTGGTGGCCTCAGACATCTTCGGCGTCTCCGGACGGGCGATGATGGCCGCCCTCATCCGCGGGGAGCGCAGCCCCAAGACGCTGGCGCAGCTGGCGCGCTCCAGCCTGCGCGGCAAGATCCCCGCGTTGGAGGAGGCCTTCACCGGCCGCTTCTCCGACCATCACGCGTTCCTGCTGGCCACCATGCTGGCCCGGGTGGATGCCATCAACGCCGACATCGCCGCCCTCGATCAGAGGATCACCCAGCAGATCGACCCGTTCGCCGCGGCGGTCGAGCGCCTGGATGAGGTTCCGGGGATCGGCCTGACCGCCGCGCGCGCGATCATCGCCGAGATCGGCCTGGATATGAGCCGCTTTCCCACCGCCGCGCACCTTACCTCCTGGGCGAAGTTCGCGCCAGGAGTCAAGGAGTCGGCCGGCAAGCGCAAGGGGAAGAACGCCACCGGGCACGGCAACCGTTACCTGGCCCGCACTCTCGGAGAAGCCGCGGTCGTCGTCGGCCGCACCGACACCTTCCTCGGCGAGCGCTACCGGCGCATCGTCCGGCGCAAGGGCAAGAAGCGCGCCATCGTCGCGGTCGGCCGCTCCATCCTGGTCATCATCTGGCACCTGCTGTCCGACCCCGACGCGCACTTCATCGATCTTGGTGCCGACTTCTACACCCGGCGCACCAACCCCGACCGCAAGAAGCACGCCCACGTCCGCGAACTGGAAGCCCTCGGCTACCGCGTCACCCTCGAACCCGCCGGCTGACCGCTACCGTCTCCGCGAATCTGCTGCATGCCGCGACGTGAGGTTCGCTGCCGCATGTCCGGTGAATGTCCGATTTTCGGATCAGGAGTGGGTGCTGCCCTCACGGCGAGCATCGCGGCGCTGCTACGGCGAAGGTGATCATTGGCCACTACCCCGGATCGCCGTTGTACGCCGGTGAACGTTCGTGGTAACCGCGCTAGCCTTCCTGGAAGTGCCCGGGCGTGCTGATCTGCCTGGCCAGCGGTCGGAGCAGGTCGGCTGTGAGCTGGTTGACCCGCAGCAGCAGGTCGTCCACGCTCAGGAGTCCGATCACCGTGCCTGCCTCCACCACGGGCAGCCGGCGGAACGCGCTCCGTCGGAACATCTCGACCGCCACGTCCAGGTCGTCGTCAGGTCGCACGGTGGCCGGATCCCTGGTCATGACCTCCCGCACCTGCGCCTGGCCGTCCCCTCCCTGCCCGAGCACCCGCAGCACCAGGTCGCGGTCGGTCACGATGCCGATGACCTCCTGTCCGTCGCTGACGACGACGCTGCCGACTCCGGAATGGTCCATCTGCCGGGCGACATCACACACCGCCGTGTACGGCGGCACCACGACCACCGGCGTGGACATCACGTTCTTGATCTTCATGTCCTCCCCCTAGCCGGACCATCGCCAGGGCGGTGAGCGTCGCCCAGGTGACGCCCATGGCGGCCCCACCGAGCACACCCAGGAAGCCGCGGCCTCCAGCACGAACCGTCGAGACGCAGATCGGGCAGCGGCCTGGGACAGCGCCAACCCCCCTCGCCCCGGGCGCACACTCCCCGCCTCTCCACAGTGACGGTCAGCGGGGACCGTTCGAAGAGCAATTGGTCCCTCACATCCGAGTCGTTCGGCCCACGTCCCGGTGCCGCGGAGCGTCGCATGCTGCTCAGCCGACGCCACCGCGACGAAACCGGTCCTTCGACTACGGTCCCGCCGGGGTTCCGTCGCGGTCCTCCTGGGCACGGCCATGGTCCTGGCGCCGGTGTGACGTTCGCCCCTGGTGGGGAGTGCAGCCACGTTCTGGTACCAGGCAAGCTCCTCGGGACCCCGCGCGGGCCCGGCCCGTCCCGGCGGTCACCGCGATGCGTGTGGACGCCACGGATCCGGACGCCCTCGACCGGGCACGGGAAGGCGTCGACGCCGTGCTCAAGCGCGCCGGGATCGACAACGCCCACGTCGCCGGTGCCTACCTGGAACGCGGCATCGGCCCTGGCCCGGACCGGGTCGGCAGGAGGTGCTCCTCCTCTCCGCTTCGCCAACGCAGCCGATGACGCGGTGGAGAACCACACCGGCGGATGGTTTTACCCGCGCCTGATCGGCTGGAACGGCTACCCGGGTACTTCCAGCGGAGATGTCAGTTTCCGGAACGCGTTCGTGCACCACTCCGCCTTCGGCGACGCCCGCCTCGAGATCGGCGCAGCTTCCATGAAGGCCCAGCTCGAACGAGCCAAGCCCGGCGGCATCCCGTTCGACCCAAGGGCCCCTGGTCCTGGTAAAGATCGCCACCAAGGAGACAGCGATGAGCACCACAGATGTCGGCGTCGGCAGCTTCGACATGAAGATCGAGGTGATCGTCCTGCCCGTCTCTGACGTCGAGCGGGCGACGGAGTTCTACCGCAGGATCGGCTGGAGGCAGGACGTCACGCCGCCCGGGGTCGAGCAGTTCACGCCGCCAGGTTCGCCGGGCTCGGTGCACTTCGGGGAGAACATCACCTCGGCCGCGCCCGGCTCGGCCAGGGCGTACGTGATCGTCTCCGACATCGAGACCGCCAGGCGGGCGCTGGTCGCGGCCGGCGTCGACGTCGGCGAGATCTTCCACCGCACCCCGGACGGGCAGGCCGACGGCCTGGATCCGGAGCGCCGCACCTACAACTCCCTCGCCACCTTCAGCGACCCCGACGGCAACACCTGGGTCATGCAGGAGGTCACGACCCGCCTGCCCGGGCGCGTGGACCCGGCTCCCGCCTCCTACACCTCCGCGGGCGAACTGGCCGAGGCGCTACGGCGGGCCGAGGCCGCCCACGGTGAGCACGAGAAGCGCACCGGCGAACCGGACGCGGACTGGCCCAGCTGGTATGCCGCGTACATGATCGCCGAGCAGGCCGGGACGGAGTTGCCCACCTAGAAACCGTGTGGACATGCCGCCCTGTGCTCAGCCGAGCCGGCTCCGGCCGATCGGGCTCACACCTGCGCCAGGCCGCCGTCGACGAAGAGTTCGATGCCGGTGGGAAGGCTGGTTGGCCGGCCCGGCGGGCGCCTGCGTAGCTACGCCAGTTCAGTCGAGGATCGCGGTGGCTTCTATCTCGACCAGATGGTCGGGGATGTCCAGCGCCGCGACACCCACAAGAGTGGCCGGGGGAACGGGAGTGATCCCGAGCCTTCCGGCCGCCCGGGAGATCCCCTCCAGCAGAGCCGGCATCCTGTCAGGAGTCCAGTCGACGACGTACACGGTCAGTCTCGCCACATCGGCGAAGGAACCGCCGACCTCGGCCAGGGCAGTGCCGATGTTGAGGTAGCACTGCTCGACCTGCGCTGCGAGCTCCGGTTCCGCGTCCCAGGCGACCTGCCCGGCGATGAAGACCAGCTTCGTCCCGGACGCGATCGCCACCTGCCGGTAAACGTCGATCGTGGGCAATCCGTCGGGGTTCACCAGAGTGATGGCCATGACGCCTGCTTTCGTAGTCACTTGTGGTTACTCGGGAACCGTAAGAGAGTGTTCTCTGACATGGAAGAACGCACTTTTCAGTGACTGGGGAACCCGATGGTGACCAAGCAGTACGGAAGCTCACCCGAGGCCGCGGACCTCAGACGCGCGGACTCCCTGGCGCGGGAGATCTTCTCGGATGTCGCCAACAAGTGGGCGCTCCTCATCATCGAGGCCCTCGGCGAGCGCACCCTGCGCTTCGGCGAGCTGCGGCAGGAGATCGAGGGCATCAGCCACAAGATGCTCACCCAGAACCTTCGCATGCTGGAGCGCAACGGCCTGGTCGAGCGCGAGGTGCATCCCACCGTGCCGCCGCGGGTGGAGTACACCCTCACCGAGCCGGGCAGGGCTCTGCGATCGGTGGCTGACGGGATGTGCGGCTGGACCCAGCGGTACCTGGCGCACATCGAGGCTGCCCGCGGGCGCTTTGACGCCTGACGGCCGCCGCGGTCACGGGAGGCTGTGGCGGTACGCGCCCGGCGAACGCCCGACCCAGCGCGTGAAGGTGCGCTCGGCTCGGAGAACCCGAGCCGATGGGAGAGCTCGTCGATGGACTCGCCACCGCGGTCCACGGCGATGTCGCGCAGCAGTTCCTCACGGATCCTGTTGAAGGACGTGCCTGTCGCCAGCCGGCGCATGTGCTGGACGCTGATCGACAGCCGGACGGCCACGTCGTCGGCGTTGCAGGTGCCCAGGAACAGGGTGCTGGTGTGCCGGTCGGTGTAAGGGGTCGGGGCCAGCCGTTCGAAACCGCGGGGTGGTTTCTGGTATCCCTACGCCGCGGGCGCGCGTGGCGTCTGGTGTCGATCCGTAGTGCTCGACTGCGAGTCCCGTCGTCTCCCGCGCCGTGGCCGTCGGGAGACGCTTCTCCCGGCAGGTGTCCCTGCCCGGCCTGCTCCGGACGAAGCCTCGGGGAGAACCCCGCCCGGGGCAGACAGCCGCCGCCTGCCCGCCGCCGGACACCGCAAACATGCGACTCTTGGCTCGTCGTTCAAGCTCCGATCTTCGTCTTCGCGGCATGGTGGACATGTCGGTCTGTCGCTGTCTGCAGCCGGTCAGGGTCTGCGGCGCGGCTTGGTGCCTTGCGGTGGTGAGCTGGGCGCGTGGAGCGCTCGCCGGTGACCGGGAGAGTCCGACGCCGTGGCGGGGGAGCGCGGCGTCCACCGGTCGGCGGCGTGCGGGTCACGCAGGCCGATCAACACCGCCCCGGTCAGCCGGCGGGAGCCTCGGTCGGCACGGGCTTGCCGAACATCGCGCAGGCCACGGCCGTCTGGAGCGCCGGGGCGGCCTCGGCGATCTTCGGGTCGGCCCCGAACTCGGCCTGGACCTCCGTCGACATGAGGACGGTCGCCGAGCGGGTGCCGGTGCGGTCGGTGATACTGATGCTGAGGTAGCCGGGGATGCCGCCTTCGTGACCCCAGAACGTGCCGCACGGGCTCGTACCGGTCTGGATGCCGAGTCCGTAGCCGGGCCCGTCCGGCTGCTGCGGGTCCCTCGGCACAGTGGCGCGCAGCTGTGCCAGCTGGGCGGCGGGCAGCAGCTTGCCGGACATCAACGCGGTGTAGAACCGGGACCAGTCCCGTGTGGTGGACACCAGCGCCCCGGCCGCCCCGCTCCACCCGGGGTCATTGTCGGAGACGTCCACGTGACCGTGGTGGCGCGCCCCGGCGAAGTGCCGGAATTTGGCCGGCACGGTCTGCGGCATGTGGGCGGCATCCGGTTCGTAGCCGTGCGCATGGGAGCCGCGCCAGGTGGAGTCCGTGGCGAAGTAGGTGTGCTTGAGGTCGAGCGGTCGGGCGATCCGATCCCGGACCAGATCGGCCAGGCTCGCCCCGGTGACCCGCTCCAGGACGGCGCCGACCGCGGCGTAGTTGGTGTTGCTGTACGACCACTTCGTGCCCGGCGCGAACAGCGGATCGTGCTTCACCCCCACGGCGAGCAGCTTCGCCGAGGTCCACCGCCGCCGATCCTTGCCGAGGATCGACGGCAGGAGCGCGGCGTCATCGGTGTAGTCGAACAGGCCGCTGGTGTGGTTCAGCAGCATGCGCAACGTGATCGCCTTGCCGCCTGGCACCTTGCCAGGCAGCCACTTCTCCACCGGGTCGGTCAGAGCGAGCTTGCCCTCGGCGACCAGTCGCAGCACGAGCGTGGCCATCACGGTCTGGGTGTGGGACCCCATCCGGAACTCGTCTCCCACCTTGAGCAGGTGATCCCGTCTGGTCCAGGTGGCCTGCTCGGCGATCTCGATCGGCCGGCCGCGGCCGTCGTCGACCCGCACGACCACACCGGGCGCCCCGGCGTCCACCAGGTTCCGTGCCAACTGCTGTAGCTGAGCGCGCTGCGCCGTGGTGCCGCTCCAGTCCGCGTACGGCGTGGCCACGGCGGCAGCGGGGAACGCCGCGGCTACGGTCATACTCACGGCCAGCGCCGAAGCTGTGACCGTACGCAGCCGGCGTGGCCGCGCACGATCCGACGAAAAGACAGGTTGGGACATTGACCCGTTCCTCCGGGTGATAGGTGATAAGGGATAGGTGACGCGGACCGCCTCACCCTCCGACGCGCCCCTCACAAACCGCACGCTGTCGGCAGCGCGACCGGTATCGCCCTGCTTCGGGGCAAGATGTCGACGGGCTGGACCCGCGCAGCCGGCGGGGTGATGGACATCATCGTCTGGCGCACCGGCAAAGACGGCGTTCCCCTCGGGGAGATGCCCGCTGGTCATCGTGCGGGGTGCCCCACCTCGGGTCAGGTGGTCATGTGAAGCCCGATTTCGGAATGGGAGGTAGATCTGGATTTCCACTCCGGCTTTCGCGGTGCGTTCACCCCTGGTTCAGCCTGGCCGCATTTCGTCAGAGCAACGGAATTGGGGTGAGGCGAACCGCGCCCACACCCCAATCCGATGGAACGAGACCGTCTACCAGACGTTTGTGCAGGAGAGCACCGAACCGTCCGCGAACTCCGCCGTCGACCGCACGCACACGATGACATCGGAGAAGTCCGCCGCGGCGTGCGCACTGCTCGCACCCATGAACGTCGCGCCAGCCAGCGCGACTACCGCCAAGACCCTGCTGATCATCTTCTTCATTTCCGCTTCCCCCAGAAGGATTCATTCGCGCTGGATGTTTCGTTCAAGGATGGCGGGGGCGACGGGCAGTTTGAAGATCGACGGGTGGCAGGATGCTGCGGGATCGAAGGCAGCATCATGCAATGGAGGCCGGCCGAACCGGACTTGTCGCAGTGGGCGATGCGGCCGTCCCCGCCACCGGCAGCGTGTCGGTGAGTCACGAATCCTCGGTGGACGGCAGCCGGCTCAGGGCGTCCAGACCGTGCCGCAGATGAAAGAGCGCACCGCGACCTCGGCAAACACGCTCCGCTCGCGTTATCAGTTCCAAGCAGCCTGGCTCATCCCCGAACGCCCGGGCCGAAACTCATCGCAGAAGGACGGTCTTCCCCCGACACGTCACGGGAGTGTCAAAGCGTGCCGAGTGCCTTGCGCAGCACGTGGACAGCCTGGTCGATGGCCGCTGTGGTGGCCTGGGTGGAACGCACCGGGTTCAGCATCATGAAGTCGTGGATGATGCCGTTGTACCGGACGCACGCTGTGGGAACACCGGCCTGAGTGAGTTTGGCGGCGTATGCCTCGCCCTCGTCCCTGAGGACATCGTTCTGGTCGACGATGACCAGCGCCGGCGGGAGGCCCGCGAGTTCCTCCAGGGAGGCGCGCAACGGTGACGCGGTGATCTCTTTGCGCTGCGCTCCATCGCCCGGGATGTACGCGTCCCAGAACCAGGCCATCGCCCTCGCGGTGAGGAACGGCCCGTCGGCGAACTCGCGGTAGCTGTCGGTGTCCTGCGCCGCGTCGGTGACGGGGTAATAGAGCGACTGGTGCACGAACCGCACGTCACCGCGCTGCTTGGCCATGATCGCCACCGCGGCGGTCATGTTGCCGCCGACCGAGTCGCCGGCGACTGCCATGCGGCTGGCGTCGAGCCCTTCGCCGGCGCCGTTCTTGATGATCCACTGCGCGGTCGCGTACGCCTGCTCGATGGCGACGGGATAGCGCGCCTCCGGGGAGCGGTCGTACTCGACGAAGACCAGGGCCGCACGCGCGCCGTTGGCAAGTTCGCGGACAAGCCGGTCGTGCGTGGCCGAGTTGCCGAGGATCCACCCGCCGCCATGGATGTAGAGGATCACCGGCAGGAGGCCGGTCGTCCCTTCAGGCTTGATGATGCGCACCTGGACATCTCCGACCTCCGCCGGAACGGTGATCCACTTGTCGCCGGCGACGGGCTGCTTGTCGATCGGAGCGGACTGAATATCGTCGAGTACCTTGCGGGCACCCTCAGGTCCGAGTTCATAGAGGAAGGGCGGGTCCGCGGTGGCATCCGCGATCTCCTGCGCTTCCGGTTCGAGTACGTGCTTGCTCATGTCTCGAATCCTTTCGGCGATGTGGCGGATCCAACCACTCACGTGGTTAAAGCCCTCTCAAATCCGTTCGATCGCCGCGTTGGAGCCTGCTCCTCACGGGGCCGCGATGCCAGGGAGCGAACCTGGCTCTGCGGCTGCGCCGGGCCTCCACGCCTGCGCCAGGTCCGCGCCTCGCTAGATCGTCGGTTGGACGCCCGCGATCAGGGCCGTGGTCACCCTGTGCATGCGCCGGCGCAGGTCGGGAGTGTGGCTCAGCACGAGATGGTGCGCGGTCCCCACCAGGGCGAGTGCGAGCGAGTCCACGTCGGCTTCGGCCTGGACGCGGCCGTGTTCGCGTTCGGCGCGGAGGTAGGCGGCGAAGGCGCGCTCGCCGGAATCCATGTGCAAGGTGCCGTCGGCGAGTGCGTCGCCCAGCCGGGGAATGAGGGACGGCCTGGCCATGACGAGCCCGGCGAGGGCGAGCAGGTTGCTCGCGAACAACGTCTCGACGGCGTCCAGGAGGTTGTCCACCACGCGGCCCGTGCCCGCCAGCCCAGGCAGGCCGGCCAGGCTCTCGCCCGTCCGGGCCGCGCGATCGAGGAGCAGCGCGGCCAGGAAGCTGTCCAGGTCGGCGAAGTGGTTGTAGAGCAGGCCGGTGGCGCACCCGGCCTCCTTGGTGATGGCGCGTCCAGTCAGGCCGGCCGGGCCCTCGCGCAGCAGTACGCGCTCTGCCGCGTTGAAGAGCTGCTGTCGTACATCAGGGATCGCAACACCACGCGGGGACATGACCAGCCAATCTACCGGAACCGTCTTTACAAAGAATGAGCATGTGCTCATGCTATATGAGCACATGCTCATTCTTGCGAGGAGGCTGAGGAACATGGCAGGAAAGGCCGTCATCGTCGGAGCAGGAATCGCCGGGCTCGCCGCCGCGCTGCGGCTGCACCAGATCGGCTGGGAACCGCTGGTGGTCGAGCGGGCTCCGGCCCGCAGAACAGGCGGGTACGTGGTGGCGTTCTTCGGGCGCGGCTACGACGCCGCCGAGCGCATGGGCGTCCTGCCCGCGCTGCGCGAGCGCTGTTCTGGCGCGGTCGCCATGGCCTACCTCAAGCCTGATGGCCGGCACCGCTTCACCGTCCCGAACCATACGGTGCGGACCCTGCTCGGGGAGCGCGGCCTCACGCTGATGCGCGGCGACATCGAGGCGGCACTGTACGAGCAGGTCGAGGAGAACGTGCCGATCAGGTTCGGGACCACGCTCACCGCGGTGGAGCAGCACGCCGGCGGCGTCCGCGTCGAACTCGACGACGGCACCACGGTCGAGGCCGACCTGCTGGTGGGCGCCGACGGGCTGCACTCGAAGGTGCGCGAGCTGGTCTTCGGCCCGGAGAACCGGTTCCGCCGCGACCTCGGGCACGTCATCGCCGCCACGACGCTGGATCACCTTCCTGACGGCGCGCCCGAACGCGCTTTCACCACCGTCACCCGGATCGGCCACCTGTTCACGATCGCCAACCTCGGCCCCGGCAGGACCGCGGCCTTCTTCACCTACGGCACCCCCGACCCGGCCGCCGAACTGGCCAAGGATCCGCTGCGGGCCCTGGCGGAGGTCTTCCATGACATCCCATGGACCGCGCCGGACGTGATCCGGAAACTGACCGCCGACCGGCTCTACTTCGACAGCGTCAGCCAGATCGTCGCCGGCCGGTGGAGCGACGGGCGGGTGGTGCTTCTCGGGGACGCCGCCTGGTGTGTCACCCTCTTCGCGGGCTACGGCTCCTCGCTGGCTGTCGCGGGAGCCTACGAACTCGGGACGGCCCTCCAGCGGCAGCCCGGCGACCTGCCCACCGCCCTGCGCGACTGGGAGGCCCGGCTGCGTCCGGAGGTGGAGGAACGCCAGGCGATGGGCCGCCGCAACAGCGGAACCCACGCCCCCGCCAGCCGGCTCGACCTGCTGAAGCGAGACCTACCCCTGCGCCTGAGCACCCTGCCGCCGGTCACCCGCTGGCTGGGGAACCGGCTCCGCATTCACCACAAGTGAGAGGCCGGCCGACCCGGGGTTCTGCTGGGCGTCGAGGATCATGCGAACCCGGCCCGGACGAGTTCCCGGTCGTCGGCGATGACGACGCGCGAACTCCTCATGCCGCGACCCCGAGCGACCCCGAGCGACCCCGAGCGGCGCCGAGGCGGCGACCGCGTCGAACGTGGCCTCGGCCCGGTCGGGATCGCCGCGCACCACGACCGGCCCGGCTTCGGCCTGGACGACCATGAGGCTGACCGCGTGGGCGAGGACGTCGTGCATGTCCTTGGCGATGCGCGCCCGCTCGCGTTCCGCGGCCAGGTCGAGCCGGCGTGCCGGGACGGCACGCACCCGCTTGAGGAGGGACGCGATCCGGCCTTCTCCATTCATCACACAGAAGCCGGTACGGCAGGCTCGACCACGCGGTGCCGGGCCTCAGCCAGACGCGACGCGCGGGACACCCGGGCCAGCGCCAGGTAGGAGATCAACAGGAAGGCGGCGCCCAGCGGCATGAGGTCCTTCTCCACGAACGGCACCAGGACATCAACGATCACCAGGACGGGCGTCCAGGCCTTGACGCGGCGCTGGACCGCAAGCCGGAGTACCAGGCCGATCTGGGCGACGAAGAAGAACAGCGGCCCGAAGTCGTAGATCACCTGCTGGACCCCGGGAACCGCCTGCACCTGGTCGAACAGCACGCCCATCGCGGCGTGGTCGGCTGACCGGAACCCGATGACGATGTCGATGGCGAACTGGGCGATCAGCGTGGCGATACCGACATATCCGGCGAAGGCCAGCCCGCTGGCCAGCCGTCCACGACCGGCCAGCCTCCGCATCTCATGGAAGGTCATGGCGAAGAACACCAGAGCGCCGATGAAGGCCAGGTGCCCGGTTGTCCAGGCGAGCCCGGGACCACGGCTGCCGTCCAGGCCGTCCAGGATGCGGATCACGCCGTAGGTGAAGGTGAGGACGGGGGCGGCGACGAAGGCGATGCGGGGGTTCATCTCGTTGACTCCTTAGCTGCGATGACCTCCCCCATCCTGGTTTCGCGCGGCCTTACGGACATCGCCGAGGCGAGTGAACTGCCCCATCCCTCTCAAGAGGGATCCGCCGCGCCGGACGGGCTCCCGAGAGCGGCAAGCGATGAGGTAACTCAACGTACACGCGCTCACCCAGCGCGAGCCGTTTCACCCCTGCGCGACCACGGCGCACACTGGCTACTGCGCCGCACCCGCAGCCGGCTTGTCGCACCCGCTCCCGGAGGGCAGGCCATAGAGGCCACGTTCGGCCGGGTACGGCGTTCGCCCCGCCTTGGCGCACACCGCGGTCAACGCCTGCTTGAGGCTGAGCGGGTAGGTGTGAACACCGCCGGAGGCGTCGACACTGCGCAGCGCCCGGCCGCCGTCGCCGAACGCGACGGCCAGCACGTCGCCGTCATGCTGGAAAGCAGGCCCGATCGGAGTTCCGGTGCCGACGTCCCACAGCCGGACCGTGTTGTCGTAGCCGCCTGTGGCCAGGGTCTTACCGTCGGGGCTGAAGGCCGCCGTGGCGATCCAGGCCTCGGTGTGGCCCCGCATCACCGGCCCGGACGGTTGCCGTAGTGCAGGATCCCACAGCGTCACAGAACCGTCGGCCACCCGGAGCAGGGCGTGCCGGCCGTCGGGAGTGAATCCGAGGTTCTCCGTCGAATAGCCTGGCATGCGGAAGCCCAAGGCTTCCGTGCGCTGGCAGGTCGGTTCCGTCGCCAGGTCCATCACGCAGACCCCGTTGTCCGGGTGGCCGACGACGACGCTCGCGCCGTCCGGCGAGAAGGCCAGGGTCTCGGCGAACACCTGATCCACCTTCGCGCTCTGGCGGCCGGTGCGGGTGTCCCATACGCGAATGCTGAAGCCGTTGTCCGCCGAGTCTTCGTCGGCGACGACGACGGCCGCGGCCAGCGATGAGCCGTCCCGAGAGAAATCCAGAGCCAGGATCTCGCCGCTGCCGGAGGAGGAGATCGGACGTTCGTGGTCGAGCGTGTACTTGGCGCGCACCTTCCCGGCGGCTGTGTCGATCAGCACGACTTCGGCTCCGTCACCGTGGACCGCCAGCAGGCGTCCATTGGGGGAGAAGCGTAGCGGGGGCCGGTAAATGCCCTGGATGACGGCGGAGAAGTCCGGACTCACCCATGGCTCGCGGAACGCGTGGACAACGCGTCCGGTGTCCGCTTCCATGATCCGTAGCTTGGAGTCGTCCATGACGGCGAGCAGCCGTCCGTCGTTGCTGAGAGCGGCCGACTTGACCGAACCCACGCGTGAACCGGGGCGCGTGAGCGGGCGGGCGTCCACGATGCGCACCTCGCCGTCGCTCATCATGGTGAACAGGTCGCCGTCGGGGCTGAAGGCGATCGCGGAGCCGACCGGATGCTCGAACGTCTGCAGGACGTCCATCGGCCGCCAAGGGTCTTCGGGTCCCGCGACGGGCATCGTGGGAGACAGTTCGAGGCTGGTGGACCGTCCCCAGATGACGACCTGGCCGCACAGCTCACCTGCGAGCACTTTCGCCGAGGCGTCGAAGGCCAGCCGCTCCGGCCAGCACTCGTTCGCGCCGGAGTTCATCACCGGCGTCTCATGCAGCGGGAAGGCGGCCCTGCCCACATGCCGGCCGAGCACTCCCTTGCGCACCGTCCACACGTCGACGAAGTAGGTCCGGGGGTCCGCGTCGACGCTCATGGAGTCCCGCTGTACGGCCAGCAGCCGCCCGTCCGGGCTCAGCTGCGCGAAGCGGAAGCGGTCCTCGGATCCCCCGATCTTCTCAAGGGAGACGATCCGCCCGGTACCCGCGTCCGAGATGCCGATGGACGACCCCGCTGTACAACCGACCATCGTGCCCGGGTGGCGTGGCCCCGCGAACACGGCGGACTTGCCGCATGTGGCTTTGCGCAGCAGCCGGCCCCTGCCGTCGAATCTCAGGTCGTTGCGATCCAGCACGCCGTCGTCCCACGCGACGGGGCCGCCCACCTGTTCGCCGTCCGCGGTGCGCCGAATGGTCACCACGGGTCCGTAGTTGCAGTACGCGTCCTTGCATTCGGCTGTGGCCAGGTAGCGCCGGTCGGTGGACAGGAAGGCGACCCGCACCTTGACCTTGTGCTCGACCCCAGGGACCCGGGCGAGGATCCGCCCGGTGACGGCGTCGGAGATCACCGCGGCGCCGTCCTTGATCTCGACGAGCGACCTGCCGTCCTGGCCGAGTCCTATGGCCCGCGTGGTCCCACGGGTCAGGCTCGGCTGTGCCAGGGAGCCGAGCAGCGCCCTCCTCGTATCGGGAAGATCGGCAGTTGTGGCGGCAGCGGCGCTCAGCAGCAGCGCGGCCGCGGGGTCCGACTCCCGCAGGGTCTCCGCTCTGGCCGCCAGCTGCCTGGCCACAGCGTCATCGCGTTGACGCTGGACCTCGCGACGGCTGAGCTCCATCAGCCCGGCGAACGTCGCCGTGGCGACGAGCAGGACGGCCAGCGTCATCGAGATCACGCGGCGGCGCCGTAACCGTCGCTGGGTCAGTCCCGCGCTGCCGGAAAGGAACGCCCGCTCCACCGAGGCCAGCTGCAGGCGGCGGCGGCCGGCGGCGGCCCAGGCGGTCGCCTGGTCGAGCGCCACTCCCTGGTACAGGTCGCTCTCTCGGCGGCCGTGCCCGTTCCAGTTCCGCGCGGCCTCACGCAGCCGCTGGTAGACGGGTAGCCCAGGGCCCTCCTCGGCGATCAGTGTGCGTAGCCGGGGCCAGGCCTGGACGAGCGCGGGATGGGCCAGGCATATGTCGCCGTCGCGCACATGGACCACGCCACCGGCGGTCAGCGCGGACACGACCGGCTCGATCGTCGCTCGGCCCAGCTCATCGGGATCGACACTGCTCAGGGAGCCGTCTCCGTTGACCATGCGCAGCAGGAGCTGGTCGGCCACGCTCTGCTTGTCCGGGGACAGCCGCTCGAAGGCGTGCTGGGCCTGCTCGCCGAGGTGCGGGTCGGCCGTCCTCCCTCGAACCTCGGCCGCCGCCCGGCTGCCGGCCTGGAGCAGGCCACCGTTCTCGGCCGCCCCGACCAGGCCGAGCAGTAACTCGCGTGCGGTGGGCCGGGCTGCGGGGTCCTTGGCAAGGGTGGCGGACACCAGACTCTTCAACGGCTCGGCCACCGCGCTCAGGTCGACTTCCTTGCGGAGCACGCCGTTGATGGCCGCGGCGACATGCTGTCCGGAGAACGCCGCCGTGCCCGTGGCGGCATAGACGATGACCGCGCCCCAGGCGAACACGTCAGCGGCGGCGGTGGGCAGACCGCCCGAGAACAGTTCGGGAGCCATGTATCCGGGCGTGCCCATGATGCCGCGCGAGGCGGTCAGCGAGTTGTCGACGATGCGGGCGATACCGAAATCGATCACACGTGGCCCGTCCGGGCCCAGCAGCACATTGTCCGGCTTGAGATCGCAGTGGGCCACTCCCGCGTCATGGATGGCGGCCATCGCCGTGGCGATCCCGATCGCCAGGCGGCGCAGAGCATCGCCGGAATAGGGGCCGTCGCGGGTGACGGCCTCACGAAGGCTTGGACCGTCGACGTACTCGCTGACGATATACGGCCGCGCCCCTTCCAGATCGGCGTCGAGAACGCGGGCCGTGCAGAACGGCGCCACCCGGCGTGCGGCCGCGATCTCCTTGGCGGCGGGCCTGCCCAGGCCCGCCTCGGAGTGCAATACCTTGATCGCTACCCGCTCGCCGGTCGCACCGTACCCCTCGTACACCACGGCCTGTCCGCCACTGCCCAGGCGGCGCGCGATGACGTAGGGTCCGACGAGCTGAGGATCGTTCATGATCTTAGAGAGTCCATCAACGGACGTGTGGCCGCAACTCGCCTGACGCCAGTGGCAGGGGCGGGCCAGGATCGCCGTAGGCAAGGCCATCCGGCGAGTCCCGGCCCGCGTCGCCGAGGCCGATCCGGTCATCGCCGACGAACCGCACGACACAGTGCGGACAGGCCTGCGATTGACGGGGAGTACGGCCCGGCGCTCGGCTACCTGATGAACAGGTAGTCGGCCTGGTAGGGGACCTTGGCGATCGGCGTGGCCTTCGGGTCACAGGGACCGCTGGGCGCGACCCCGCCGACGGTGTTGAGCCGCATCACCTCGACGGCCTGCGCCAGTCGGCCCTGGTCGCCTCCGGTCTGGGTGGCACGCAGTTCGAGCTCCGGGATGTTGCCGGTCCCGTTGGGCGTCCTGAGCAGGAGAGTGCCGGTGACGGCGCTGCCGTCCGGCGCGACCCACTGCGGCGGCCCCGCCTTCGGCTCGACGAACGAGTGCTTGATGTCACCGTTGAGCAGGGCGGACACGTCGTGCTGCGTGAAGGCGAACGCGCCGTTGTCCTGGCTCGTGCACGCGTAGATCTGCTTGCCCCTGATCACGGGGGCGACGTCGACCTTCGGCCCGTCCTCGCCGACCGGCTGGCTCACCCTGTGCAGCTGACCTCGTACGGCCCCGCCGGGGAACCCGTTCGTGTGCAGGTCGGTGGAGAAGGAGGTCGGGTCGGCGGTCAGAGCGGCCAGCAGGTCACCGTCGTCGACCGTCACCGAGCCTCTCGCCACGTAGCCGAACTGGTCGGACGCGAAAAGCGGAACCTTGACGTCGCCGTTCGCACCCGCCACCCCCGCGTGGATGTGCGCCGCGGTCGGCACGTCGATGCCCTGCCACCGCACGGTGTAGGTGAGGGTCGAGCCCTTGATCGTGATGACCTCGACGGCCCGGCCGTCCAGGTCGCCGACGGCACCGTCGGCGCCCGGTATCTCGTTGCGGCCCAGCAGGCTCGCCACGAGGTGAACCGTCCCCTCGTCGGCCGTGGAGGACGCCGCGATGGCGGACGTGCCCGTGCTCGTGATCACGCCGGCCGCCAGTGCCAGCGCGGCACCTACCGCTGCCGGCCGTATCCGTTGAAGGACGTGCATCTCAAATCCTTTTCGATGTGGCGACGCACCTGACGCCGCCTTCGTGGACATCGGCGTTCCATCTCGTTCCAGGACAGATCCGCAGCACGCGGAAGCCGTGTTCCGTCTATGTGCCGGCGCGGGACACCCATGCCGGTCGGCGGTGCCGTCTCGCTCCGTTCGCAGGAACGGGACGGAACGCCTCAGGGAGTGAGGCAGGTGGGCGTGGAACGAGATCCACGCACAGGCGGAGAGGCGGCTGCGATGCGATGTGTCTTTTATGGGACCGGGGGTTTTCTGGGGCGGATCGACGGCGAGACACGTTGTGCTTTCTGGGCGGAGGAGCCAGTCGATCACGGCTTCGCCCCGAACCGGCTCATCGAGATCGATCTCGCCCGAACTCCCTCGGCCGCCGCCGCGAAACAGATCGCCTGGGATGACGTGCAGGTCGATGACTGCTTCACCGGGCCAAACGGCATGACGAGCGGCACGACACTCGGCCCGCGTTGGCCGGAGGTGCACATCGCCGGTGCGGTCTATCTCGAGCACGGTTTCGTGGAGTCACTTCCCCACGCCCTGCGTCCAGCGTGCCCTCCGGTGGGGGTGAGCGGGCACCGGCATGAGTACATGACCGCCGTCTACTGGCCGCACCTGGACGACCCGCGGGCCGGCAATCGCTACACCGGTCACCACGCCGAAATCCTTCAGGAGCAAGGCTCATTGGCGCGCGTGGCGGTTTACCCGCCGGGCACGTCGCAGCATCCGGGCGTCCGCCCGATCACGATGTGGCTGGATCTCCGCTCCGCGGAGCAGTGTGACGCCGGACCAGCCAGCCTGACCACGATCGGCGTCGACGACGCACCCAAACACGGCGCGCTGTTCTTGATCAGCGGCCGGCTACCCCACGATTGCCCGGACCCAGAGGATTCGCGATGAACAACGAACCCAACCCTTCCGCATCTCACACAACCGCCGATCGACCCCGCCGGTCGTGGTCCGGGGCGCTGCTGACCGCCGCCCTGCCGGTGACCGCCGCCGTCGCACTCAACGTCACCCCGCCGGCCACGGTCCTGCCCGGGCCCGAGCTTTCCGGCGCCCCGCGCCCCGCCGCCGTCGTGGCCGGTGAGGAGTGCGTTTCCACGCTGATGGCCGGCGCGCTCAACGCGGTGAAATGGCCGGACTGCGCCGGTGACTAGCGGGGTGACCAGACGGATACCGAGTCCCACAGGCACATGTCCCACGTGGTGATCGGCGCCCTGCCAAGGGTTCCCGGCCTGGCGCGTGATTCCGTACCTCGCACCGGCCCGCCACCCCCGTCCATCGCACCATCCCGACCACACGCCAAGGAGTAACCGTGCATCCCGACTCTGTCCCCTCGGCGCCACCGGTAGCCGATCCTCCGGCAGTCCCCGGCCTCGCGCACCGACCCCGCCGCCCGCACCTGGCCGCGCTGTTCGACAGCGGTGCGTTCGTGGTCACCACCGCGCTGCTCGTCGTGAGCGAACCCAAGCTCCCGCCTTTCGCGGGTGACTAGCGGCCATGCCCGCCCCGCCGGCCTCACTCAACATCGCTTCGCCGGACTGCGCCGAGGCCTTCTTCGCCGGACGGATCGCGCGCTGCGTGAACCTGCAGCACGCGGGCTCGCTCAGCGAACTGCGTGACGTCCTCGAACGCCGCCTCGACCAGGCCGTCTCGCCGGCGACACTCGACCTGATCGGCCACTCGACCCGTGGCCATCGCCTGCTCCGCCTGGGCGACACACCGATCGACATGCTCGATCCGGTCGTGGCACGCTTCTTCCGGACGCTGGCCCAGGACCGGCTGCTACCGCGGCTACAGATCGTCGCGGTGCGCCTGCTCGGCTGCGAAACCGCCGTCACCGACGCCGGCCGGCGCACGCTGCGCATGCTCGCCCACACCCTGGGGATACCGGTCTCCGGCACCGGCAAACCGCTACTCAAGAGCCACTCCACCGCTCGCGGCTTCGATCCGGCCTTCGCTCACATCCTCGTCGAGGCCTCGCCCTGGCACGGTCATCCGGGTCGGTAGGGGGCAGTGGAGGACCTTCACTCATCGGCGTCGGCTCCGTCCGCAGCCGTCAGGGTGTTGAGCAGTTCGGCGGGCGGCGTCGCGCGGCCGGCCGTGAGTGCGGAAGTGAAGGCCGCCTCGCCGAGCTCGGCGCGGAGCGTGAGCCGCAGGTGGCTGTCGCCCACACCGCCGTGGCCGGCGGGTGTCGCGGCGCCCAGCAACTGGGCGGATCGGGCGGCGAAGCCGGCGGCGTGTTCGGTCTCGGCGAGCAGCCGCAGGCCGGTGGCGATCAGATTGTGGTCGTTGATGGCGATCGCGGTGTCGACCCCTTTGCGGAGATGGCGTCGCGCGCGTCGGTGGTGGCCGTGCGAAGCGGCTGCGCGGCCGAGACCTAGCAGGCAGTAGGTCACGCAGCGGAGGTCTCCGATGCGGTGGAACTCCGGGAGGAGATCGGTGAAGAGCGCCGTCGCCGACTCTTGGTCGTTTCGGTGCTGGCTGAGGCGGGCTCGGTGGAGTTGGGCGTGGAGGCGTTCGTGGTCGCTTCCGGTGCGCAGGGCGAGGTCGAGCGCCTCGTTCAGGCAGGTCTCGGCCTCTGCCAGGCGAACCTCGTCGCGGATCAGCCGGCTCGCGATGTAGTTGAGACAGTTGGCGCGTTTCACGCGGTCGCCCAGCCGTCCGAACAGGGCCGCCGCGGCGCTGAGCCGATCCACCGCCGTCGCGGTGTCGGCCGCCACGTTCGCGAGCGTGGACAGCGCCAGCGCGTGATGCCAGTCATCACCCAGCCGCTCGAAGACCGCGGCCGCGCCGTCGAGTGCCCGGGCCGCTTCGGCGGGAGCGGGCCGGTGAACGGCCACGCAGCCGGTCGCCAGGACGGCCAACGCCTGCTCCTCCTCGGTCGCCGCGTGGTCCGCCGCCCAGCCGGCCAGCTCGAGTGCCTTGTCAGTGTCCTGGTAGCAGAGCAGAAGGCAGGAAGTGATCGCGGCGCGGACACCCAAGGAGCCTTCAGGGAGGGGCCGGTCGAGCAGCGCGTTCACCCAGGTGAACAGTTCGCCGCGGGCCCCGAGGGTCTCCCATCCGGTGCCGACGCCGGCGAGAAAGCCCCAAGCCGCGGCGGTGTCACCGGAGTCGAGGGCGCGTCGCACGGCCGTCCTCAGATCGGTCCAGCGGTCGGTGAACCAGCGCAGGGCTGCCGTCTGGTCCCCTCCTCTCAGCGCGGGAACGATCGACACGGCGTGCGTCAGATGGTGGCGGGCGTGCCGGTCGTGGATCTCCTCGTGCTCTTGCCGTTCGGCCAGCCTGTGGTGGGCGAACTGGCGGACGCTGTCGAGCAGGCGGTACCGCGTGTCCCCGCCCTGGCGGCGGGCGGAGATCATGGAGCGGTCCAGCAGGCGTGGGAAGACCCGGGTGAGGTCGGTGTCGGTGAGCGGTGGCGCGGCCAACACCTGCATCGCGGTGTCGTAGTCGAACTCGCCGGGGAACACCGAGCAGCGGTCCAGCAGGAGGCGCTCGTCGTCGTCCAGAAGGTCGTAGCTCCACTGCAGGGCCGCCTCAAGGGTGCGGTGGCGGTTGGGACGCGGCGCATCGGTCAACAGCGCGAACCGGTCGTCGAGCAGGCGCAGCAGCTCGGCGGGCGAGGCGAACCTGGTACGGGCGGCGGCCAGTTCGATGGCCAGCGGCAACCCGTCCAGGCGGCGGCAGATCGTCGCGAGCACAGCCGCGTCGGCCGGCGTGATGGTGAGGCCGGGCGCGACGGCGGTCGCGCGGTCGGTGAACAGCCGGACGGCGGCGCAGTCCAGGATCTCACCGGAATCGGCGGCCTCGTCGGGAATCGGCAGCGGCGGAAGCTGGTAGACGGCCTCGCCGCTCACACCCAGCGGCCCGTAGCTGGTCGCCAGCACGCGTAGACCGTCGGCCACCGCCAGCAGACCGGCCAGCAGGGCCGCGACGGCGTCGACGACGTGCTCGCAGTTGTCGACCAACAGCCAGCACGGGCGTGCTCGGATCGCGGCGATGATCTGCGGGCCGAGGTCCCTGCCGTCGCCGCCCACGCCGAGGGCGTCGGCGAACGCCCGGTCGACCGGTCCGCCGGGCGGGACCGAGGCCAGATCGACCAGGAGCGCGGGAGGCAGCCCGACGGCCTCGTGAGCCACGTACAGGGCGACGCGCGTCTTCCCGATGCCCGCGGGCCCCGTCACCGTGACCATGCGGTCATCGGTGACCAGCTCGGCGAGTTCGCGGAGCTCATGCTCCCTGCCGACGAACGACGACAGATGCCTGGGCAGGGCGTGAGCTCGCTTCCGGAGCCGCGCCGCGCCTTCGACCAGATCCCTCCTGGCCGCGTGGTCGAGCTTGCGCAGCAGGGACGACACATGGCTCTCCACGGTCCGCTCGGACAGCCCGAGCCGATCGGCGATCTCACGGTTCGCCAGCCGTTCACCGACCAGCCAGAAGACCTCCGCCTCCCGCCTGGTGACCCCGGCCTTCCGCAACGCCTCTGGTATCGCGGCGTCCTCCATGACGCGATCATCCCCCAGAAAAGTTCCGTACTGAGCACGGATGTGCCTGCTTCGAGAATGCCGTGTGATATCGGGAGCCTCCCGAAAGGACCACGTTATGGCAAGCTCCGTCACCGACATGATCACCCGCGCTCGCGCACAGGTTCGGAACCTGTCGGTCGCCGAGGTGGCCGAGGCCCTGGAGTCCGGCACGGTGACCCTGATCGATCTGCGTGAACCCAGCGAGGTCGCCCGCGACGGGGGCGTTCCGGGCTCTGTCCTCGCTCCGCGCGGCATGCTTGAGTTCTGGGCCGATCCGGCCAGCCCCTACCATCGGCCCGAGTTCGACCCCGCCGCCACGACCATCCTGTACTGCGCGTCAGGCGGCCGTTCCGCGCTCGCCGCCCTGGTGCTGCAGGAACTCGGCTACGCCGGCGTCGCCCACCTCGACGGAGGCCTCAAGGCGTGGAAGGAGCACGGCCGCCCCGTGACCCTCCAGGCAGAGGAGGAGCGTCGGTGACGGGACACGCGCTCGGCGAGAGGTTCGCGCAGGCTCTCGCCGCCAAGGACCGCGACACGCTGCGCACCCTGCTCGGCGACCCGCTCGACTTCAAGGCCCTCACCCCTGGAGCCCACTGGGACGCCGACAGCCCTGGTGAGGTCGTCGACCAGATCATTCTCGGTCACTGGTTCGAACCCGACGACGACATCGAACGTCTCCTGCACGTCGCCACCGGCCGCGTAGGCGACCGCGAACATCTCGCCTACCGCCTGCAGGTTCGTACCGGATCCACTCGCTACCTGGTCGAACAGCAGGTCTACTACGCCGTCGCCGGCGAACGAATCATGTGGCTGCGCATCCTGTGCTCTGGTTTCCAGCCCATCCCGGACCAGGAACCCGACCCGGCATGACCTCCAACGGTTTGAGGCGTCGTGCTCGACCGCTGTCGGCGTCGGCCGGTGATGCCGGGCCGGGCTCGGCGCGTACTACGGGAGTCGTCTGATGATGTTCATGCGCGCACTCGCTGACGAGGATTCAGGCGAGGTCGAGGGCCTGCTCGGCCTCGCCGTCCGAGCGCTGGACGGCGACGGGGACCTCGCGTCCGCACGGCAGCGGTTCGATTCCGCGTTCCAGGCCGCGGAGCGTTGCGCGAACGCGGAGGCGATGGCACAGGCAGCCCTGGGTATGGGTGGGATCTGGGTGCACGAACGGCGGACGCTCGCGGCATCGGCGACGCTGCGAGCTCGGCTGGAGCAGGTACTGCCGATGGTGGAGCGAGGTTCGGCGACGGGCCTGCGGGTGTGCGCCCGACTGGCCGCCGAGGCCGACTACCGAACCGGCGAGCACGCGAAGGTCCTCTCGTTCGTCGACCAGGTCAGGTCGGTGGCGGATCCGATCGCGGGGGCGGAGGTCCGAAGCCTGGCGCACCACTGCGTCCTGGGTCCGGATCATGGAGGACTACGCCGCGAACTGGCCGCTGACATGCTGGAGGCCGCTTCGCGCAGCCCGCGGCGCATCGACATGCTGATGGCGACCTTGTGGCAGACCGTGAACATGTTCCTGGACGGCGATCCCCATGCGCTGCGCAGGTTCGGCGAGCTACAGCAATCCTTGCGGGACCGGAACCACCTTGCTGTCGGCTTCGTCGCGAGCGCCATCGAGGTGATGCTCGCGATCCGGGCGGGGAAGCTCAGGGCAGCTGAAGATCTTGCCAGGGTGTGTGCGGCACGGGGAACGGCTGCCGGCGACATCGATGCCACCGGCTGGCTCGGTGGCCAGATGGTTGCGATCAGGTGGTACGAAGGCAGGCTCCCCGAGCTGTTGCCCATGCTCAACGAGCTGGTCCACTCACCGGCTCTGAGCGCGGTGGACAACTCCTGCTACGCCGCGCTCGCCGTGGCCTGCGCACAATCTGGCGATATGCGAACGGCGGCCAGCCTGGTCGCTTCTCTGCGTGGCCGTGACCTCGCCGACCTTCCTCGGTCCAGCAGCTGGCTGGTGACGATGAACGGGCTGGTCGAGGCCGCCTACCTGCTCAGCGACACCGAGACCGCGGCACGTGTGTACGAACTGCTCAAGCCGTTCGCGGCGCTGCCGATGCTGGGCGGCCTCGGGACGGTCTGCTTCGGGTCGACCGAACAAGCGCTCGGCGTCGCGTGCCTGACCACCGGCGATCTCGATGCTGCTGTCGCGCATCTGCGTGCCGCGGTTCAGCGGAACCTCGGCCTGGCTCACTGGCCGGCCGTCGTCAGCTCCAGGACGCGGTACGCGCAGGCATTGGCGCGCCGCGACGGTCCTGGTGACGCCGAGCTTGCCCGGTCCGAGCTCGCGCATGCGGCCGACGACGCGGCGGCGGTCGGTGTCCCGGTGCCTCCCGGTCACACCAGTCCGGCGGCGTCCGACACCCTGACCTGCCACCGCCAGGGCGGCAAATGGCGATTGAGCTATGGGACGCGCAGCATCGTGTTGGCTGGTGGTGTGGGCCTGCTGCACCTTGCCGTGTTGATCGCCAATCCCGGCCAGGAGATACATTCGGCCGACCTCGTCGCCGGCGTGTCCGGGCTGGGCCAGACGTTGCGATCCGATGATGCTCAGGCGCTGCGATCCGGCGGTGCTCAAGCGCTTCGATCCGGTGGTGCTCAGGCGCTGCTGGACCGGTCAGCGATCGAGCAGTACCGTGCGAGGCTCGCCCAGCTCGGCGACGTCATCGATGAGCTGAGCGCTTCCGGACGGCAAGATCGCGCCGCGGAAGCACGCGCCGAGCGCGAGTGGCTGATGGCGGAGCTGAGCAGCGCCACCGGCCTGGCCGGCCGCACCCGCACGTTCCAGGACGGCGCTGAGCGGGCCCGGATCGCCGTCGGCAAGGCGATCCGCCGGGCTCTGGAGCAGATCGCCGCGAAAGATCACGTGATTGAGGCACACCTGCGGGAAAGCGTGCACACGGGGATGCGGTGCGTGTACCGGCCGGGGGAGGTCGCTTCCAGGAAGCTCGCATCGACCGCCCATGGCGCCTCACCTATCAGGTGAGCCTGCTGCAGAAGCGCGCACCTGCCCCGACGACGAACACGCCACCCCGCTCCGCCGCCTCACACACACGCCGCAAGCCCTCCGCCTCCACGCCCTGACTTCCCGGCCGGCGCGCTGTCGATCATCGGCTACACGCTGGATCAGCATGCGCCGTTCGAGTCGAACGTGCCACCGTCGAAGATCCCGTTGTGCAGGGCGCGGATCTCCGCATCCGCCGCGGCAGGATGATCGGCCGTGCTCCTTCGCCGCGCTGCGGTGGCTGCCGGTGGGAGATCGAGACAAGGACGCCGGACACGACGAAGAGCCCGTCCCTCCCCGTGGAACTCCATGGAACGCCCTTGTTGAGAGGCACTTCAGAGAAAGGGACAGCACATGTCATTCAGGAGAATCATGATCGGGGCGGTCCTGGCCATCATGGCACTGGCCGGTGCCGCCGCCCCGGCCTCGGCCGCCGTCCGGTCCGTCGCCCTAGAGATCCAGGAGTTCCAGGGGGACGGGATCGGTCTCAGGCCGCCCGCAGCGGTCACGATGGCCCGGGCCGACGCCGACGCGCAGGCCGCCGCCGAGGGGTTCACCAGCACCCAGTGCCGGAAGGTCAGCTCGACCCTCTTCTTCGACGCGACCATCTACGTGGCCACGGTCACCATCTCGTGTAGCCGCTGATCACAACGCGAAGGCGCCCCCGCCCGACGACGGGGGCGCTCTTGCCGGGACCGGCAGATCCCAAGTCCACGCCACGCACGGGCGCGCGACGGCGGGCCGCTTGAACGAGTCTTTCGGCAGGCGCACAGTCACGACGACCCGGCAGCAGAACACGACAGAGAAATCGACACAGAATGAGCCCCAGCTCAGCCGCTTCGATCACATTGACAGGGGCCGCCCCTGAAATGCTTTGCCCGCAGGCGGCGCGCACTGGGATGCTCGATCGAGCCAGCACGGAGAGGAAGCCGCACATGGCCGTCACCGCATCCAGCAGCCCGTCCGAGTCCGAGCCGGAAGTCCGCACGGCGGCCGGCGTCCTCCGCGGCGGCCGGGAGGCGGGCCTGACGGTCTTCCGCGGCATCCCGTTCGCCGAGCCGCCGGTCGGCGCCCTCCGTTTCGCCGCGCCGCAGCCGGTGCGCAGCTGGGACGGTGTGCGCCCGGCGGTCGCGTACGGCCCGCCACCCCCGCAGTCCGGCGTACTCGGGGCGTCCCAGGACCCTGCCGGCGACGACTGGTTGACGCTCAACGTCTGGACACCGGAACTGGATCCGGCGGCGGGGCTCCCGGTGATGGTGTGGATCCCCGGCGGCGGTTACGCCATGGGCAACTCCAGCCTCCCGGAATACGACGCCGGGCACCTGGCCGGGAACGGAGCCGTGGTCGTGACCCTCAACTACCGTCTCGGTATCGAGGGTTTCGCGCGGATCGGCGGAGCCCCGGACAACCGGGGGCTGCTCGACCAGGTCGCGGCCTTGCAGTGGGTGCGGGACAACATCCGGACGTTCGGTGGCGACCCGGACCGGGTCACGGTCTTCGGGCAATCGGCGGGCGGCGGATCGGTCGCCGCACTGCTGGCCATGCCGCGCGCCGCCGGGCTCTTCCGACGGGCGGTCGCGCAGAGCGTGCCGGGGACGTTCTTCTCCCCTGAGCTGGCCGCCGACATCGCCGCCGCCTGCGCCGCCGAGCTGGGGGTACGGCCCACGGTGTCTGACCTGTCGGCGGTGGCCCCGGCCCGGCTGCCCGCCGTGGGCGACGCGATCTGCGCCAAGACGGTCCAGTGGCGGGAGCGCTGGGGGCAGATCACACACCGGCCGATCCCGTTCGCACCCGTTGTCGACGGTGACGTCCTGCCGGCAACCCCTTGGCAGGCGCTGGCTGACGGCGCCGCCCGGGACGTCGGACTTCTCGTCGGGCACACTCGTGACGAGCACCGGTTGTTCAGCCTGATCGACGGCGTGCTCGGCCAGGTCACGCACGAGCAGACCGAGACCGCCCTGCACATGCTCGCCCCCGGCCCTGACGGTGCCCGCCGGTACCGGGAGGCGTTCCCGGCCGCGGCCGATGAGGAGCTGTACGAACTGGTCAACGCGGACTGGCTGTTCCGCATGCCGAGCCTTCACCTTGCCGACGCGCAGATCGCCGGCGGCGGTCAGGTCCACCTGTACGAACTGACCTGGTCCGCCCCGGGATTGGGCGGTGCCCTCGGCGCCTGCCACGGCCTGGACGTGCCGCTCGTCTTCGGCAACCTGAGCAGCGGACAGCCCGCCATGCTGATCGGCGACCCGCCCTCCCCGGTGGCGGAGGAGCTGTCCGCGCAGATTCGCAGCGCGTGGACGGCGTTCGCCGCTCACGGCGACCCTGGCTGGCCTCCGTACGACGCCGACCAGCGCCTCGCACAGCTCTTCGACGCGCCGTCGAGGGTGACCGCCTACCCGGAAGAGACCTCGCGGCTGCTGTGGCGGGACCACACCTTCCCGGCGCTCCCGCTGCTCGCGCGGTGAACGCCGGCCATCGCCGATCTGTAGAGGCGTGACGGTTTCCTCGGTGGGGGCAACCGTCACGATGGGCGTCGATCCAGTGCTTGAAGCTGCCGCGCTGGTAGCCCTCGCGTGATGATCCACCGTGTGTCCGTTCCGCGTCCGAAGAGCGACCAGCGAGCAACCACGGGCGGTCTTCTCCTCGCCACAAGGTCAGGCAAACCCGAGAAACCCCAGGTCCGTATCAGTCGAGGGATAGCCCTGCGGCCGGAGTCACCCGGGCGGCCCGGCGTGCCGGGAGAACAGCGGCGAGGAGTCCGGCAAGGGCGGCGATGAGGACGCCGACGCCGAGTGACAGCCAGGGGACTTGCTGCTGCTGGCCGCCGGACAGCTCTGCGGGCCGGTGGCCTAGCGAAGCCGATGTGCTCGCGGCGGAAGATCGTGAGCGCGTCGTCGTCGAGTGATCCGAGGTCGGTGCCGGCCACGGTGACGGTGCCGCCGCTGGGTTGGTCGAGTCCGGCCAGGCAGTGCATCAGCGTGGACTTGCCCGACCCGCTCGGCGAGCCAACTACAGGTTCTCCCGGTAGTCCAGTCCCCTGGGCAGATCCCTTGCCTTCTGGCGTGACAGATCGTTCTCTGACCACGGATTGCCCGGCCCGCCTCGGACCCGCTGGCGGCTGGCCCAACGACGCTCATAAGCGCGGCAGGTCATCGCACGTCATCCCAGGCCATCGAGCTCATCCTCCAGCCGGCGGGCGTCCGTACGAACTGGGTGGTCTTGCGGCCGGAGCCCTCGAACCACTCTCCGTTGAGGAAACCGGACTTGCGGTACTCGCTGAAGCGGTGCGCGATCGACCCGAAGATCTCGGTCCGCTCGGCCACCTCCCATTCGGTGAACTCGGTCAACGTCCCGTCTGTCAGGATCTTCTCCCGTGGCTCGATGAACGCCTCGAGGTCGTAGATCACGGGCTCGGCCCCGACGTTCTTGATGATCGTTCCTTCTGGAATGAACACCTCACGGATGACGTCGAGGTTCGGCCGACGCCGGCCGGTGTTGGTGAACGCGCCGAGGAAGGCGCGCATCAGCTGGTCGAGCTCGGCCTTGACGTCGGCGCCCTTTGTGTCCGGTTGGACGGGTTGCGGCCATTCGGTGGCGAGCACGGACCAGACCTGCTTGTCGTGCCGGAGCCCGTCGGCGCCAGGGACGGATCGCCGCAACGTGCCGTCGAGGGTCATACCCAGTCTCTTGGCCACGTTGATGCTGCGCACGTTGCCGGACAGGGTGCGCCACTCGGCGCGGCTCAACCCGCGCACCCGGAAGGCCCAGTCGATCATCGTACGGACCACCTGGGTGATCAGCCCATGTCCCTCCGCGGCGGGCTCGAGCCAGCAGCCGATCTCGCATACCCCGAGGGCGGGGTCGAAGCCGACGAACATGGTGCCGCCGACGAGATCGCCGTCGAGCCAGATGCCGTACAGGCGCTGCCGGTCGGCGGCCTGGCCGTCGGCGTAGCGCTGGAGTACCACCCTCGCGGCGTCGAGATCGCCCGCGACGAAGCTCGCGCCCACCCAGGGGGCGATGTGCGCGCGGGCACGGTCCAGGTGGGCGAAGAACTCTTCGGCATGATGCGGCTCGAGCGCACGCAGCTCGGCATTGCCACGCAGCGGGGTGGCGAACATGGAACTCCCATTCACATAACAGATGCATGCCACTCGACCTGCTGGACTAAGTTTTCGGCAGGCGCAAAGCTCCTCGACGAGTGACGAGCTCGGACCGGTCAACGCCGCCAGTTCGGTCACGGTGCCTGGGGGAAGGTCAGGTCAGGACGCGCACCGCCTCCCGCCACTTTCATTTTATATCGGATCCGCGCGCCTCATGAGGCGCCGGAAAATGGTCCATACTTGCCGCCGTTGCCAACCAACTCGACGAACGAGGGAGCAACGGAATTGGGCTACGTGCTGAGTTTCGAGCAATTCGACTCGACGAATGTCGCAGACGTCGGCGGAAAGGGGGCGCACCTGGGCGAGCTCTCGCGAATCGATGGCATCCGTGTGCCGGACGGCTTCTGCGTCACGACGGACGCCTTCCAGCGGGTCGTGGCCGAGGCGCCGTCGATCGATGCTCAGCTTGACCTGCTGTCGCGCGTGAAAGCGGACGACCGCGCGGCGATCCGCACCCTGAGCGCCGATATACGCCGCGTCATCGAGGGCGTCGCGATGCCCGACGATCTTGTGGCGGCGATCAGCGGATCGCTCGCCCGGCTCGGGGATCAAGCCTCCTACGCGGTGCGTTCCAGCGCGACGGCCGAGGACCTGCCGACCGCATCCTTCGCCGGCCAGCAGGACTCGTACCTGAACATCGTCGGCCTGGCGGCGATCCTTCGGCACGTCCGGCGGTGCTGGGCCTCGCTGTTCACCGAGCGGGCAGTGACCTACCGGCGCCACAACGGCTTCGACCACCGGAAGGTACGGATGGCCGTGGTCGTCCAGCGGATGGTGTTCCCGGACGCGGCCGGGATCCTCTTCACCGCGGACCCCGTGACCTCGAACCGGAAGGTCGCCACTGTGGAAGCCGGTTGGGGGCTCGGCGAGGCGCTTGTCTCCGGTCTGGTCGCCGGGGACGCCTACACGGTGCGCGGCGACCGGGTCGTCACCGCATCGGTCGCCACCAAGCCGCGGTCCGTCCAGGCGTCGCCGGGAGGCGGTACCCAGGAGGCGCCGATCGAGCCGCAGCGGCAGACGCAGCCGGCCTTGACGGATGCGCAGGTCGTGCTTCTGGTGCGGCTGGGTCGGCGAATCGAAGCGCACTTCGGCCGGCCCCAGGACATCGAATGGTGCCTGGTCGGCGACGACTTCCACATCGTCCAGAGCCGGCCGATCACCACCCTGTTCCCCATCCCCACGACCGATGACCAGGAGAATCACGTCTACCTCTCCGTCGGTCACCAGCAGATGATGACCGATGCGATGAAGCCGCTGGGACTCTCCTTCTGGCAGCTGACGACGCCACGGCCGATGCACGAGGCGGGCGGACGGTTGTTCGTCGACGTAGCCGCCACCCTGGCGACGCCCGCGGGTCGCGCGAGCCTCCTCGAGATGGTGGGGAGGTCCGACCCGTTGATGCGGGACGCGCTACAGACCGTCCTCGACCGCGGCGACTTCCTCCGCTCGCTTCCGGACGAAGGTTCTGGCGCCGCGGCCGCCGGTGGCTCACCCGCCCCGATCGAGACCGATCCGGCCGTCGTCACCCAGCTGGTCCGACACAATCAGGCGTCCGTCGCCACCCTGCGGCGCACGATCCAGGGTCTGTCCGGGCCTGCGCTGCTCGACTTCATAGAGGCCGACATCGCAGAGCTGAGGCGCCTCCTGTTCGAACCGCGGAGCTTCCAGGTGATCATGGCGGGGATGGAGGGGACCTGGTGGCTCAATGACCACCTGGAGGCGTGGCTGGGCGAGAAGAACGCGGCCGACGCGCTCACGCGATCCGTCCCTCACAACGTCACGTCGGAGATGGGGCTGGCGCTCCTCGATGTCGCGGACACGATCCGGCCGCACGCGGACGTCGTGGCGTTCTTGCACCACGTCGTGGACGAAGGCCGGCAGGGCGACGGCTTCTTGAACGAGCTGGCCGGGCTGGCCGGCGGACGGGAAGCACATGACGCCATCCGGGGCTACCTCGACGAGTACGGCATGCGCTGCGCGGGCGAGATCGACATCACCAGGACGCGCTGGAGCGAGAATCCCGCCACGCTCGTGCCCACCATTCTCGGCAACATCAAGAACGCCGAACCGGGCGCCGGCAAACGACGCTTCGAACAAGGACGCCAGGAGTCACGACGGAAAGAACAGGAGCTGCTGACGCGATTGCGCGCCCTACCCGACGGGGAGCGGAAGGCCGAGGAGACCAAGCGGATGATCGACCGCGTCCGTACCTTCGCCGGATACCGGGAGTACCCCAAGTACGGCATGGTCAGCCGCTACTTCGCCTACAAGCAGGCGCTGCTGCGGGAAGCCGATCGCCTCGTCCGGTCCGGCATCCTGCGCGAGAAAGAAGACATCTTCTTCCTCCGGTTCCAGGAGTTGCAAGAAGTCGTGCGCACCAACGACGTGGACGCCGAACTCATTCTGGAAAGGCGGGAGGCGTTCCGGTCGTACGAGGCGCTCACCCCGCCCCGGGTCCTCACCTCGGACGGCGAGGTCATCACTGGCCAGTATCGGCGTGACGACGCCCTGCCCGGCGCGCTGGCCGGGCTCCCGGTCTCGGCCGGGACGGTCGAGGGCCGGGCCCGTGTCGTCATGGATATGGCGCGGGCCGACCTTGAGGCGGGCGACATTCTGGTCACCGCCTACACCGACCCCAGCTGGACCCCCCTGTTCGTCACCGTCGCCGGACTGGTGACGGAGGTAGGCGGCCTGATGACGCACGGGGCGGTGATCGCGCGGGAGTACGGCCTGCCGGCCGTCGTGGGCGTGGAGCAGGCCACCCGGTTGATCCGGGACGGGCAGCGTATCCGCGTTCACGGCACCGACGGGTACGTCGAGATCCTCGACTGAACCGTCGCATCGGACCCGGGACCGCCGGCCAGGGCGCGGAACGCGATCGGTGACGGATTGGTGCGATGACCTTGCGCTGGCATCGCGCTCGTGGCGCGGAAGTGGACCTTCACCGGCAGACGGCGTCCGGGTCGGCCTTGCACCCGCCGGCCGGTCAAGGCGCTGATTGTGCGGATGGCGCGGGAGAATCCGACCTGGGGGCATCGGCGGATCCTGGGCGAACGAAAGCCCGTCGTCGCGGGCATGATCAGCGAATGTCATCACGCCGCTTAACCGCAGCTCAGGCCAGGTAATTCGATATTCGAGCGGTGCACCGTCCCGGAGTCAGCTCCTCGGCACGCATGAAGGGCGTTGTATGCGTCGCCGGTCTCGGCCTGGCCGAGCGCGCGTATCTGGTGCTTGATTATCACCATATTTCACGACATGTACGCCTACCAAATGTTAACTATATTTTCGGAGACGAAGTCTGCAACAAATGTCGCAAAGGGCGCGCATTCGACATGGCCGAATATCGACGGGAAAACACCCTATTGACTCCTCTGGGCGGCGCCGACAATGCTGCAAGTGAAAGCCGCTCCCTGCTCGGCAAGGAGATCGACATGGAGCCCAGGCCCCCCAGGGTGCGAACAGTGTCCGACGCTATCAGGACGTTCGTCGCTTTCGAGTTCATCGCCTTCGAATTCAAAGCCATTCGGCAAACCCACGAGAAGGACAGAAGTGTGAATACGCGCACGGTGACCTCTGGTGGCGGGCAGAGCTTCCTTGAAGGTCTCGAATACCTGCTGGACGGCACATGGATCGACGGCCACATTACCCTCAGCCCTTCCGACGCGAGGAACGACAACTTCACCGTCGCCGGCGCGCATCTCACGTTCACCACCCAGAAGTGGAACGGTAACTGGTTTTTCGAGATCGACGACACCGGCGTGGAGCCGTCGGCGGCGCCCAAGAGATACGAGGGTAAGCATTCGAGAAACGGAGACATGCTTCCGCCACAGCTGAAGGAGGAGGTTGCCGAGCTGCTCATGAAGATCGCGCTATTCGGCTAAGGGTCGGCCGTCCCCGTCCTGTCGTCAGGGGGACCCGTGCGTGGTGGAGACCTAGGTCATCTCACGCGGGCGAGTTCGTGACAGACAGGTCGGCGGGGCGGCGGTCGGTGAACAGCGCCTGCATCGGCTGGCACGAAACTCCTGTGAAGATCAAGGGCGAGCAGCGTCTCGACGCCGACGCCGAGCGTGAGCCCGATCGTCGTGAGCTGCCGTCCTTACCTTGATCAGCGCGCCGAGATCGTCCCACGGTCGCCGACAGGTGCTGGGAGCAGGCTCCCAGAGCGAATCCTCCACGAGGCCGAAGAAAATCCGGAGCCCGGGAGACGAAGCTGTCGGCATGATCGTAAAAGCCTTGGGATTCGCACTGGCCGCGGCCCTGTTGCCCGGCACTCCGGCCTCTTCGACCGATCTGCATGACTGCGCGAATGCGGCCACGCGCTGCGACGGCAGCATCGATGTCCCCCTCGATTGGGAGAACCCCTCCGAGAACATTTCCGTGGCCTTCGCCTGGATTCCGGCCAAGGGCGCCAATGGGACCGTGGTAGCCAATCTCGGCGGGCCGGGGCGGACTCTGCCGACCATCCCCGAGATGCGGCGAGCTCTCGGACCTGTACTCGAAAGCAAGAACCTACTGGTCATGGATCCGCGCGGGATGGGGAAGTCCTCTCCGCTGCTCTGCCCGGGAGCCGGCCTCGACAAGCCCGAGACCATCGCCGCGTGCGCCAAGAGCGTGGGGCCGCAGGGCGCGTACTTCACAGCTGACCAGGCCTCGCACGATCTCGAAGCGATTCGGAGGGCGCTTGGCCTGGGCAAGGTCAGTTTCTACGGCAACTCTTACGGCACCCTGTACGCCCAGGCGTACGCCGCTCGGTATCCAGGCAGCCTGGACGCGATCTTCCTGGACAGCTCTGTGCTAGTGAACCGCGACGGATACGCGAGCTGGAAGAACTACTGGTCCGGCCTCCGCCAACTCGATCTCGTCTGCGAACGGTCGACGGCGTGCGACACGCTGCCGGGCAGCGCCTCCGACACCTGGACCCAGTTGGTGGACCAGCTGCGGGAACGGCCCGATCCGCAGGTGTCGGTGTTTCAGACCTCAGCTCTCAGCCGGGTGTCTGAGCCAGTGTTCGGCCGGGAGGTCACTGCGGCCGCGGACGCCTATCTGCGCGGCGACCCGGCTCCGCTTCACCGCCTGGCCCGGCTGATCCCCGCGACGCTTCCACCGGCCAGCGATCCGAATTTTGCCGGGTATCTGGGTTTTCGCTGCGGCGACGGTACCTTCCCCTTCGACCGGCTGGCGTCGGCGGCCGAACGCCAGGCCGCGGCCGAGCACTACTACGAGCGGGTACGTCCGCTGGCGCCGTACCAGATCGCCGACATCTTCCCTGGGATCGGCAGTGTGGAGCCGTGCATCAACTGGCCGACTCCGCGCCACAGCCCGCCGCGCCCAACTGGACAGGTACTGCCCGCCGTGCCCGTCCTGGTGATGGCGGGGGAACTCGACATGAACAGCCCCACCGAAGTGGCCCGATCGCTGGGGGCCTTTCCGAACGCGACCGTCGTGCGGGTCCCGTTCGGGCCGCATGCGCTGACCTCTCCAGCATCGCCGATGGGTGATTGCGTGCGCGGCATGCTGCGCACTTTCCTGACCACCAAGCAGGTGATCGACCAGCAGTGCACCGGCGAGAACTATCGCGCCCTCGGAGCTTTCCCCCAGACCGTCGGGGACGTGCCGCCGTCTCCGGCCCGCAGGCTCGGCATCGCCCAGCGGCGGGTGCTCGCGGCCACCTTCGCCACCGCCGCGGATGCCACCGCCCGCCGCAATCCCAACGGCAACGTCTATCCAAGTCTTCAGAACGAGCCAGGGCTGCGCGGCGGCCACGTCACCTTCGGCCAGGACATCACACTCGACGAGGTTCGGTTCGTGCGCGACCTGCGGGTCAGCGGCCCGATCAAGCTCACGCCTGACGGTCGTGCCACTGCCACGCTCCGCGCTGAGACCGGCGGGCGCACCCACGAGGTAACGCTGGCCTGGAAAGCATTCTCCACCCGTCCGTCCCTGTCAGGCACTTTCGACGGTATCCCGTTCGACTAGTGCGGTGACCACATAGGTTCACCGGCTCGAGGAACCGGGCTGTACTGCTTGCGCTGGCCGTCCTGGTTGCCCTCCACTGTCGTATCGACACCCGAAGCGATCGATGGAGGAGGAGCACCATGGCCGAGCCTGTGCGGGCACGGCGGCTGTCCGACCATGAAGGACAGACGCTGCAGCGGCTGGTGCGGCGGGGAAGGCACGACTCGGTCCGCGTCCGCCGCGCGTTGATGGTCATGGCATCGGCCGGCGGGACACCGGTGACGGCGATCGCCCAGCTGGTCGCGGCCGATGCCCGGGAGACCTTGGGCCGCAGCCGCTGTCCGGCCAGCCGCTCCACCGGCGGCAACACGCCGATCACCACCTTCGCGGCGCCGGAGAAGCGGCTCACCACCGAGTCACGGGCTCCAGCAGGCCAGTACTGCCGATCTTCCTCCAGTCGACTACGACAGAGTGAAAACGCTCGAAGACTGCGCCAAGGCTCAAGCGAATCCGCAGCTGTGGGCGATGGACGCCGCAGGCCCGATCAGATCAAGGTGTCCAGCCGACCGGCAGCGACGGCACCCGTGCAAGCTCGTCGAAGGCAAGTCGCGCAGAGAGACGATCCGCAGATGGAAGGCCAACGGCTACAACGAGTGGCTCGTGAAAGCGCATGACTACGTTCTCGGGCCGTAGGTGTTCAGGAACAGCACCGGGCCGTCCAGGTCGGCCGCCAGCGCTGCCGCGAACGCCTTGGCGGTGTAGACGGGTTCCAGTCGCAGTCCGGCGGACGCGGCAACCCGTGCCGCGGCGGCGGCTTCGGGCGTGGGGTGGCCGTAACCGCGGCCCAGGTATTCGCGGGTGGTCGTGAGCCGTAGCGGCGGCACATCGAATTCCGCTCCGCGTTTCCGCAGGACGGTCGCGGTCCGGTCGGCGAGCCGGACGAGATCGCGCACACCGAGCGGCAGCGTGTCGTTGACCACCACTCCTAGCACCTGCGATTGCAGTCCGGCCAGCGCGCAACCCAGCGCGAGTCCCGCTACGGTCCCGCCGGAGCCGACGGCCGTGACGATGTGCCGGGGCTGCGGCAGTTCACCCGCCGCCACCTGTGCGGCGAGCTCCAGTCCCGTCTCGACGTAGCCGAGCACACCGATCGGCGCTGAGCCGCCCGCGGGCAGGTAGTACGGCACCTTCGATCCACGCGTGTGACGCAGCAGCAACCACGGTGCGGCCGCGATCGTCAGCGGTTTGCTGTGGGTGAAGTGCATTGTCGCGCCGGATTGCCGCAATCTGCGCTGCTGCTCGCGGACATGGTCGTCCTCGGGCTGATCGATCAGTGCCAGGACGGTGTCGATGCCGAGGCCGCGCGCATACACCGCCACCGCCAGGCCCCAGTTTGTTCCGGTCGCGCCGACGGTGAAGATCGTGCCCGCCCCGCGCCGGCGCACCTCGGGCAGCAGCCATTCCAGCTTGCGTACCTTGTTGCCACCCCAGCCGCCGTTGCCGTATCCGCTTTCGTCCTTGCACCACAGGTTGTTCCGCGTGAGCCCAGTGAGCTCTCGCACCGGTGTCGGGCCGTCGCCGAGCCGGGCGAACGGCAGCGTTCGCTCGAGCGCGGGAAATCGCGTGTGCAACAGCGCAGTGCTCATACCGTGCCCAGAACCCGATTGACATAGGAGTTGGCGAACCGCCGGTCGGGGTCGAGCCGGTTGCGCACGATCGCAAAGCTGTCCCATTCGGGGTAGCGCGGACGCAGCGTTTCCGGGGTCTGGAAGTGTTGCTTGCCCCAATGCGGCCGGCCGCCGAAGGAGTCGAAGATCGCTTCGGCTGCCCGGAAGTACAGCTCGGATGCGAGCTTGTGGTACTGGTGCAGCGCGATATAGCACGTGTCGCGCCCGGCGGCCGGTGACAGATAGGCGTCATCGGCGGCGACCCACCGAACCTCGATCGGGAAGGTCACATTGAATTCGGGACGCCGCGCCAGTTCACGGACCGCGCGGACCGCTTCGGCGGTGTGCTCGCGCGGGATGGCGTATTCCATCTCGACGAACCGCACTCGCAACGGCGTCGCGAAGATCCTGTCGGAGCGGTCGATTCGGTGCGAGTAACCCGCGAGATGGGAGCCCAGGCGCTGCAGCGGCGAATTCACCCGCGGAACGACACTGGCGAGCTCGCACGCCGCGTGCAACAGGTGGTTCTGCACGAGCTCGTCCTCCACCCACTCGCGGGCACGCGAGATCGGCTGTGGCGCGAGGTCGACCCGATTGCGCGCGGATGTCATCGCCAGCGGGCTGTGCGCGAAGGTGAACAGCTGGAAGTGCTCATGGGCCGCGAGCAGTTCGTCGAGATCGACGAGCACGTCCTCGACCGCCATCGGGCGATCGACTGCTTCGAGCGTGAACGCGGGTACCGCCTGGATCGTGACCGCGGTGACGATACCGAGGGCGCCGATGCTTACCCGCGCGGCACGCCAGATGTCGGGATCCTGTTCGGCGTTCACCTCGATCGTCGCGCCGTTCGCCGTGACGAGTTCCATCGACACCAGGCAGGCCGAGAGGTTCTGCAGGCGTGCGCCGGTCCCGTGTGTACCTGTGGCGGTAGCGCCCGCGATCGACTGCGCGTCGATATCGCCGAGATTCGGGAAGGCCAAACCGTTCTCGGCCATCACCCGATTCAGTTCACGCAGAGTCATACCGGCCTCGACACGGATCCGGTGTGTGGCGTGGTCGATGTCCAGCACACGGTTGCAATGCCGCAGCGAGAGCAGCATGCCGTCGGTGGCGACCGCATCGGTGAACGAATGCGATGCTCCCGCGACACGGACCACGTGATTCGCCGCCGCCGCCCGCTCGACAGCCTGCGCCACTTCGGTTCTCGTCGAAGGGCTGGCCATGACCGCTGGTCGGCACGTCTGGTTGCCTGCCCAGTTACGCCACACCGTGCGAGGCTCCGGTCCGGTCAGTCGCGATCGGGTAGGCGGACATGGTGTGGACGATCATTTTGCGCATGGGCCAACTGTAAAAACCCGGGCACTGCTGGCGGAAACACTCAATCTGCGCGGGATTCACCGACTTGCGTTGTGAATCACGCCGGACATCGGCGGCATCATCCGGTCGCTCATGTCCGGATGCTCCAGCGCGTACACGGCCTCGGGGTTCGCGTCGCGGACAGAGCGGGCGACAGCGGCGAACGAGCTGACCAGATCGGTTTCTTGATCGGCGCGCCAGCCGACCGCGAGCTCGCTTCCGCGAGCGCCGGCCAGCGGCACCAGCGTCACACCCACCGACGGCACAAGTCGTGCTGACGCGACGGTGACGACACACCCCATGCCTGCTCCGACGCACTGCAATTCCTCAAGCACCGACGATGCCCTGCCCACGAAGTTGGCGGGCTTTCCGTCTCGATGCTCGGCCAGCGACCAGAAGTCGATCCATGCCCGGTCGTCGCAGAAGTGTCCCACGATCGGCTCGTCGACCAGCTCGGCCGCCGCTATCACGCTGCACGCAGCGAGCCGGTGCGAGGTCGGCAACATCACCACGCGCGGCTCGACGAACAGCGTTTCGCTGCGGAGCCAGTCACCACCGTCAATCGGCAACCGCAGGTAGGCGACATCGACCGAACCATCAGCAAGCCCGGTGGACGGGTCGGCGTAGCTGTACACCTTGACATCGACCCGCACACCCGGATGACGCGCCCGGAACTCGGAGAGAATCGCCTCTGTGAGAGTCAGCGCCCCGCCCTCGCCGGTGCCGATCGTCAGCAGACCCGATTCGTTGGCCTCGATCCGCCGCGCGGCGCGGACGGAACGGTCGAGGGCGACCGGCACCGAACGAGCCTCACTGAGGAACGCCGCGCCAGCGGCAGTGAGCTCGACCGTCCGAGTCGTCCGCCGAAACAGCGTCACGCCGACAGCTTTCTCCAACTGCCTGATCTGAGCGCTCAGCGCCTGCTGCGCGATGTGCAGCCGCGCAGCGGCGCGAGTGAAGTTCAGCTCCTCGGCGACAGCGACGAAGTACCGCAATTGCCTGGTGTTCACATCCACCCATGCGATCGTAGCTTTCTACCACCCGCGTCGGTCGATCGACGGATATCCGGCACATCCCGCCGGTCAGGGAACGACGCACTACGGGAAGTCCGTGCCGACCACCATCATCCGCGCCCGCATCCGGTCGGTCGGCTCCCACCGATCGGTGAGGCGCTGCCGGCCGTCCCGCCGGCCTGCGGACAGGAAGGTCACGTCCCCCCTCGGAAAGCGGTGGGGGACGCTCCCGTCCAGCTCGGGGTTGATCGCACGGGTCTGGGGTGCTCAGCCTTGTCGTCTGCTGAGCCGGCTCGGCCTCTTGCGGATCATGTCGGCCATGGTGGGGCTGGGCTCGCCCTGGTGGGTGCGGGCGGCTGTTTCGATGGCGACGATGACGGTGTTGCGGAAGTTGCCGGCTTCGGACGGGTCCTGCTGGTTGAGCAGGTTCATGGACGCGGTCAGGGCCGGCAGCACCTGGTCGGCGAGTTCGGCCACGCTCCTGCCGTACAGGTCGATGTCCTTGCTCTTCGCGGCGAGGACGTGCCCGACCAGGCCGGTCGCGGAGGACAGAGCGATGGAGCCCTGAGTGGCGGTCTTGTGCGGCGAGCCGGCGGCGTCGGCGGCGGACATCAGCGAGACGGCGCCGTAGGCGGCGGTGCGCAGGGTGGCCTTGTCCTGGTCGGTCAGGGTGAGGGACATGGTGGTGTGCTCCTTCGGGAGTCTGTGTCGGGGGTGTCGGTGTTGCTTGTGGTCAGAGCATTGCCAACCGCCCTGATACGGGGTCGTCGCCGGGCTGACATGGCCGCTGACACGACCTCGCCGGGGTCGACGGCGGGGCCCTCTAGACGGTGACGAGGGTCCGGGGCTCGCCGGCGGCGTGGGCGCCGGTCTTGCGTCCGCGCAGCAGGAGCAGAGCCAGGACGGCGGCGCCGAGCACCCCGGGGGCGAGTTCGTGGTGCATGACGGCCAGGAAGCCATCGCCTGAGCGCGGCGAGGTGACAGATGGCCGGCACGCGGTCTTGGCTTGGGCTCAGGCCTTGGCCGGCCGCGAGGCCGATCCCGGCCACACCGGCATTTCGCCCCAGCGACCGCCCATCACGAAGAACCCCTGGTTGGACAATTCAGCTGCTCTGGGGCCACACTGTCCGCTCGCGACACGGCGGTCATCGTGGGCCGGCTGCTTGTGCTTGTTCGCCTGCTGCTCGATCCTGTCTGCTCTCCGGCGTGCGAGGCGGCTGGGCAGCAGGCGGAGGTGGCGCGGGCAGTGCTGTAGCAGGATTGTGCTGCGCCGCCAGGGCCAGGCTCATGGCCTGCAGGTGCAGGCGGTGCGTGGTGACGGTGCGTCGGCGACAGCGAGGACGGCGCGTTTTCAACCGCGTTCCTGCGCTCTGAAGGCCCGCGGCCCGGGTGGCGTCCAGCTGGTCATCTCCGACGCGCACGCCAGCCTGGTCGCAGCCTTGCGGGCTGTCTTCATCGGGCGCAGCCTGGCAGAGGTGTCGCGTTCACTTCGTGCGCAACGTCTTGGCCCGCGTACCTAAGGGGCCGACCGTCACGATGCCCGAACCATCCTGGACGCGACGGCCGGACGCTGGATCAGGACGGTCACTCATACTCGGAAATCTCACTGCTCACGCCCTCTGGACTCCGAACGGATGGAACTCGGGCCGGTGGAGACGAGGAGCTGGGTGGCGGCGAGCTTCCGGTAAAGATCGTCACCGGCGAGCAGCTCGCCATGGGTGCCGGTGGCCCTGACTCGGCCCCCCTCCATCACAACGATCCGGTCCGCGCCGGTCACCGTGGAGAGCCGGTGAGCGATCACCAGCACGGTCGTCTCCCTCGCCACCTCGGCTATCACCTCGCGCAGCCGCAGCTCATTGACCGCGTCGAGCTGGGAGGTGGCCTCGTCGAGCAAGAGCAGCCGAGGGCGGCGTAGCAACGCCCTAGCGATGGCGACACGCTGGCGTTCGCCCCCGGAGAGCATGACGCCGCGGTGGCCCACCATGGTGTCCAGCCCCTGGGGGAGACGGGTGACCAGGTCCTCCAGCCGGGTCAGCGCGAGCACCCGACGGATCTCGGCCTCCGCCGCGTCCGGAGCGGCGAGAACGAGATTCTGCCGGAGCGTGCCGTCAAGCACGGGCGCGTCCTGCTCGACGTAACCGAGGGCGGCGCGCAGCGCGGTCAGCGACCAGCTGCGGATGTCGCGCCCGTCGAGCGCGATGGTCCCGGCCTGTGGCTCGTAGAACCGTTCGATCAGGGCGAAGATCGTGGACTTGCCCGCTCCCGAGGGCCCGACCAGTGCGGTCAGCCCGCCCGCCGGGACCTCGAAGGACACGCCGTGGTGGACCACTGGCCGGTGGTCGCCGTAGCGGAAGGACACATCCGCGAACACCACCCCGGCGGGCGCCTCGCGCGTACGGCCCGGCCAGTAGGGAAAGCCGGACGACGGCGGGATCCTCACCTCTACCGGCAGCTCCTCTACCGGCAGCTCCTCGACCTGGCGGATCCGCTGGACCGCCGCCAGGCCGCTCTGGATCTGGGCGGTGCCCTGCACGAGCTGGCCGATCGGCGCGACCAGGTAGAACAGGTAGAGCAGGAAGGCGATCAACGACGACACGTCCATGGCGCCGGAGGCGACCCGCGTCCCGCCGACGCTGAACACGGCCACGAAGGTGAGCTGTGCCGCGAGCCAGGAGGATGTGCTCGCGATCGAGGTCCACCAGGCGACCGCGACACCGCGATCGCGGGCCCTGCGGGCGGCCTCGCCCACCGCGGACATCTGGCGCTCCTCGGCACCGCTGGCCTTGACCGTGCGAAAGGCCTGCAGTACCCGGTCGAGCACCGCGCTCATCTCCCCGACGGCGGTCTGCGCGTCGACCGACGCCCGCTGGATGCGCGGCATGACCAGTGCCACCAGCCCGCCGACCACGACCACCACGCCCAACGTGGTGAGCAGCAGGACCGTGTCCGTCATCGCCATCATCACCAGAGCGCCGACCAGCATGAGCGCCGCGCCGATCGACTCCACGATCCCGGTGGTGAACGTCGCGCGCAGCAGGGTCGTGTCGGAGGTGACCCGGGAGAGCAGGTCGCCGGGCTTGAGCCGGTCCACCTCGGAGACGCGCAGCCGGAGCATTCGCTCCACCAGACCCTGCCGGGCGGACAGAACGACGCCTTCACCCATGCGCTCCAGGGTGTATCTGCCGAAGGCCGCGGCGACGGCGGTCAGGAATACGGCCGCGGTCAGGCTGAGCACCGGCCCCGTCAGGGGGCGTTGTTCGCTGAACGCGTCGATCACCGTCTTGGTCAGCAACGGCATCGTCAGCCCGGCCAGCGAGCCGGCGAGGCTGAGCAGGCCGCCGAGCGCGAGCAGCCGCCGGTACGGCCGGACGTATCCCAGCAGCAGCCGCCACGCCCCGGACCCGGCTTTTCTCCTCCCCTCCGAATCCGTACGGCCGGCCCCCGGCCGCCCTTCTCGCCGTCCACTGTGCATGATCTCCTCCGTGGGCCCTTCGCCCCTGTACCGCATCAAGACCGCCGACGCGTTGAGTGGGTCTCCCGCCCGTCCACGCCGGTCAGGAGAGCACCGCGGCCGGATAGGACGGACGACGGTCGATGCGACGTCGGACCTCGTCGGAGCCGAAGTGGTAGTCGATACGCCGGGTCGCTTCGGCCCAGTCCCGGAATGAGCGCACAGAGGACAGGGCCTCGACCACGAAGGGGTCGCTCCACCGCGCGACCGCACGTTCCCACAAGACGGCGGGCTCCTCCGTCAGGAGGCTTCCCACGGTTCCTTCGTAGATCGGCATCGCGCGCACCTCCCCATCGGGTTCCACCTGCATCAGGGGGAAGCCGAACCGCTTGATCGTGTCCGGGTGCATCTGCAGGAGGGAGTTGTCCGTCGTCGTCACCCGCACCGACTGCGGCACCAAGGAGTTCAGTCGATCGACACGCTCGGTGCCGACCAGCGTGCGGAGTTCCTCATCCGTCAGGAGCTCGTGGTCGGCGAACCCCGCCCGGCTCGCCAGCCCGGACGGCACCGCGGCGCCGAAGAAGAGGAACCGCAGGTGCGGGAACCGGGGAACGACGGCGGTACAGACCTCCTCCATCTGGTGGAGGTTGCCGCGCATGACCACGTAGTCGATACCGAACTCCACGGGGTCGCCGCCGGCCGCAGTCCGGCGCGCGGAGATGTCGTCGAGTAGGGCCAGCGCCTTCATCGCCCGCTCGAACGAGCCTGCCCGTCCGCGGATCCGATCGTGGATGTCGGCGTCCGCGCCGTCGACGCTCACTGTGATCCGGGAGAAAACCCGGGCCACGTCCTGAGCCATCTCGGCGGTGAGCGTCCACCCGCCGGTATAGACGGAGACCTCGATGCCGGCCCGCCTGATGCGCTCGGCCACGCCGAAGATCCCCTTGATCAGCAGCGGTTCACCCCCGGTGAGGTCCACCGACTGGGGGCGCAGGGCGATGATCGCGTCGGCGACACGGAGCATCTCATCATGGCTTAACTGCCGTGCGGGCCGCCTGCCCGACTCCGAGTAGCAGTGCGTACACCGCAGGGGGCAGGCGTAGGTGACGTCCCAGATGACGTTACTGGGCCCTTTGAGGCCGCTGCTCATGACATTCCCTTCGAAACCCCGGTGATCGTGATCTTCACCCTGTTTCGCGGAACTTGTGGCGTACTTGTAAGTGACTGCGGCGGTCATACGCGGCGAGTTCGGCCGCACCCGCTCCATCTCGAATGAGGGGGAGGCCCCCGCCAGGCACCAGACCCGATCCAGTCGCCGGCCGGTATCGCGGGCTTCCCACGAGGCGGGCGCCCAGGGCGGCCGCGACACGCTTGGGCCCGGTTCGGGGCCTCGCCGCCGACCCCACGGCCCCTGTCAATAGCCGTCGCGCGCATACGCCGGATCGTTCGCCGATCGTCGCCGAATCCACGGGAAGCGGCTGTGACCTCGTGAATCATCACATCGATCCCGCGGGCGAACCCGCCACTCCCGGCCGGCGAACGTCCCTTGCAGCCACTTTCAAGTCCGCCACAAGTGCCGGGACACACTCTAAAGATCACGATCTCGGGGGCGATCATGACGATGGCCCGCTCATTCCGGGCCACCACGGAACCCGGATGGGTCCGCTACGAATCACCGCCACTCATCAGGCGAATGCGGCCGCGTTCATATATCCGTTCCGATCACGGGGAGATGGAACCATGCGTAGGAACCGCGGGCCCGCGGTGTCGCGGGGGGTGGCGCCCAAGGAGCATTCCTGCCACGTGCCCGGTCCGGCGTCGACGGCTCCAGGGTGCGAGCTCACATCCGCCGGCCTGGTCATCCGTACCGGAGTGCGGCGCCTCTCAGGGCTCGGGGGCTGACGGTAGTGGTGCCTGAGCGGATGAAGTTGATCCCTCTGCCGCTTGATCAGGTCCCCGAGGTCGCGAAGCTCCTCACAGAACTCGGTCTGGGAGTCCTGCGGCAGGACGAGGTCACCGCGTTCTTCGGCCGAAACGACAGTTGGGCGGGCGTGACGGACGCCGGGATCCCGGTCTTCGTCAAGCGAACCCTCGGGGAGCCGGACATGGTCCGCCAAAGGGTGGAGCGGACCCGGGCGATGGGCATGTTGCTCAACGCCCACACGGTGATCAACGCTCCCCGTTTCCTGGGCGGTGAGGAAGAGTCCGGCCTGGTCGCCTTCACTCTGCTGGAGGACGCGCACAGCGGAGCGGACCTCGCCTCCGGGGACGGCTTCACCTGGGATCTCGCCCGTTCGGCCGGAATCCAGACGGGAACCCTCCACACCCTCTCGGCTCCGCGGCCGGTGGCCGACGACACCTCGGAGCCGCCGCTTCCGCCGCTCGACCGCCTGTCGGCTCTCCCGTTGCGGGCCTACGCGGCCGCGAGCGGGGCTGAGCTGGAAGCGTGGGCGATCCTGCACAACGATCCCGTGGTCACCGAGGCGGTCAGGGACCTGTCCCGGTGGGAGAAGCGCAGCCCCCACGTCCTGGTGCACGGGGATCTCCGGCTCGACCAGTTCCTGCACCACGACGGAAGGTTGTACCTGACCGACTGGGAGGAGACCAGACTCGCGGACGCCGCGCGGGACGTGGGCGCCTTCGCCGGCGAGTGGCTCTACCGCGGCGTGCTCGGCATGGTCGGCGGCGAGGACTCGATGAGCGATCGCGAGGTCATCGCCGGCGGCGCCCGGCGGTTCGAAGCCCTCCGGCCGTACATCGAGGCGTTCTGGTCGGGCTATCTCGACGCCAGACCGGCGGCCCGCGCCGACCGCGAGCTGGCGGCCAGGGCGGCGGCCTTCGCCGGCTGGCACATGATGGACCGGCTCATCGTCGCGGGATTCCAGCGCGGGCGGTTGAGCCCCCTGGAACGCGCCGCCGCGGGCGTCGGGCGCAAGATTCTCCTCAATCCCGCCGACTTCACGGTCACGTTGGGCCTCGGAGGCGAAAGGTGAAACAGTCACTCGACCGTGTGCGGATCGGCGCGGACCTGACGTCCGCCACGGTGGACGGTCACGAGATCACCGCGGACAACCCCAAGGCGCTCCGCAAGGCGCTGGGGGACGCGCTGTACAAGGTCTTCCACACCGGCCAGGACCTCGGGGAGGAGCCGCGAAGACTACGGCGCGACCCCGAGTTCGAGCAGGCCCTGCAGGAGGTGGTCCCGCACCGCCATTCCCGTTCCCTGGTCCCGGTGGAACCCGGATCGCCCGATGTGGTCCGCCTGAACGGCGTGCGCGTGCGGATCCCCGAGTCGGAACTCGGCGCCGCGGTCGAGACGCCCGGCGGGCCGTCGCGATGGGTCAGCCTGCCGGCCGTCATGCCGGCGCTGTCGCCCGGATTCCTGCTCGTCAACAGCTCCACGGGTCACGGTCTCGGGGACGCGTGCGTACGGGTGTACCTCGGAACCGACACGGCCGACGCGGCCCCCGGGCTCTGGGGCGCGACACTCGGACGGCTGGAAGAGCTCCGGATCGCCTACCGGGCCAAGGTGCTCTCCGCCCGCGACCACTATCCGCGCCGCGACACCATCGTCGTCTACCTGGGACAGCGGTCGTGGCATGTCGTACCGGAGATCGCCCGAGCGGCCGCCGCCGGCGGCGGGCTCCGACAGGACGTGTCCCTCTACGTCGCCCAGCTCGATCGCGGCATCGGCTGGGCCTGGGAGCCGCAGGACCCCAGGCCCGGGATGCGCGGCCTGAGCTTCGGCGAGCACCGCTCCCAGGCGATCGCCGCCGGGCTGCTGTCCCATGCCGAGCACGGCGGTGACCAGGACCAGGCGGTCGCCGAGGCGCTGCGGGCCGCCGGGGTGGTCCCCGACGCGGTGCACCGCAATCTCGACTCGCCGCCGCTCCCCTTCGAGACCTCCGGCCCCGAACCCGGGCCCGGATCCTACGAGAGCCGAGAAAGGAGGTGAACACATGTCCGCCGAGTTCTTGATGGAAGGCGCCGACGCCTACACCTCGCTCGCCGAGGTCGCGGCGGTCTCGTCCGGCGACGGCCTCGAGGCCTTCCCCCAGACGAGCTACCTCACCAGCCCGCTCTGCAGCATCGCCTACACGATCCAGTCCGGCTGCTGACCTGAGCGGACGGCGGCGTCGCGGATCGCGGCCCGCAACGGCCCGTGATGCCGCCGCACATGAGAACAGCGCAGTGAGAACAACGAAAGGAAGTGACGTATGTCCGCCGAGTTCCTGATGGAAGGCGCCGACGCCTACACCTCGCTCGCCGAGGTCGCGGCGGTCTCGTCCGGCGACGGCCTCGAGGCCTTCCCCCAGACGAGCTACCTC
>NZ_JBSGJX010000055.1:0-57427 GCF_053605785.1 Nonomuraea sp. NPDC003754 | reverse complement strand
GGTAACGACGAGGGGGCATCCGGCCACCCTGGCGGCACCAGCACCGCTCGTCACGGCGCCACGCCGAACACGCATGATCTTCTCAAACACGTTCTAACATAAACGATCTTCTCAAGCAGGCTCTAAGGCCAAGCGGCTCCGGCCAAATATGTCCTGGGATCGATGTGTCAAGCATCTCCAGGGACAGCACACAGGCCTACAAGGTCCGATGAATGAGAACTTTCTCCACGTCTTCAAGCCGTCCGCCTGCGGCGGCCGGCGGCGCGTTCGGGCGCCAGCTGGCCGCGCTGCGGCTCTTCGGCCGGTCGCGGCCAGCGCCCCACGCGCCCCAATCCCCGAGACGAACGCTGTACCGCAGAGAACGTCTCCTCCAACATCTGGCTAGTCGACAGCCCGGAGTAGCTTCAGCGCCTCTGTCACGTTGTCGACGACATGATCCGGCCTGGCATCCCCCACGGCGAGCCTCCGAGGGTTGATCCCAGACCGCCTGCAGCCCTACCGCGTGGCCGCACGGCCACATCCTTGGACAGGCTGTCACCAACCATCCACCACTCAGACGCGATACGCCTCACCTGGCACCAGCGATCTCAAACAGTCGACGATCCGGCTTGCGCGCACCTTCAGCACCCGAGCACGCATACCCGTCCACCACGTCCACCAGCCCGGTCCGCTCGATCTTCCCAAGCTGGTTATCAGCCATCCCGTTGGTGACGATGCCCACCCGCCACCCGGACGCCCGCAACTCCGCCAACCCACCGAGTAAATCAGGAATGCACGTCACCAGATGAGGCATTCGCCGCCGATACGCCGCCCACAGCTCGTCCACCTCGTTCGCCAGGCCGTACCGCTCGCGCACCCGAGCGAAGAACTCCCCTCGATGCGCTAGACCGCTCCCATCCAAGTCGACCAACCACTCGACCGCGCCCGACCCCAGCCGATGGACCTCGACGAACTCGACAGGCCACACCTGAAATGCGGCTCGTAGATCAATCAAGGTGTCATCGAGGTCGAAAGCGCCAGCTTCTGCACATAGATCACCCTAGACAGCGGCCCGCGCTCTATCGCCACGCACGTAACGCCCAAGGCCCGCGCCGCCCTTGCGCCCTGACGATCGCCGACTTCGGCTCCCACTGGACAGGGTCGGGGGCGATCGCTGCCGCGCCGCTTCCGGTGCTCGGGCCTTGACGGCCCTGCGCTCCGGGTCGACTTGCCACTGTCCACCGGGGTACTCACCGGCGCCACCTCTGACCGTGCTCGGATCTGAGCTCAGCCACCAAGCGGCCAGGTCCCCTCCAAAAGCCCTGACAGATGCTCACGCGAATCGACTACTTCGACGACCCCATCGCCCCCCGAACCGAACAGCCCCATCCCCTTCGTGAACGTCATCGTTACCAACGACGCCGACGACGTCCTGATGATCCGCCACACCGGCAACAACGACCGTGTCAGGCGTGTAGCAAAAGAGGCAAAAGCGAGACATGGCAAGCTACATCATTCATATTAGTGTCGCCGACTCCAGGCGCAGCGACTCACCCTTAGGAGCGTCATGCAAGATCGCAAAGCAGTGCCACCCTTTATTAATCTGGGCGAAGGATTGCAGCCAAAAGATCTAATGGATGCTATCAGAAAATCTGGCTATCCATTCCAAGCTGAAATCGCAGACATCATCCGACAGAAGGTCGACAGCAAGGGCTTTGCTATTGTTCAAGAGGAGTGGCCGTACCTCGACAAGGACTCCGACCAGATCCGATCGCTGGATATTTATGCCGAATTTCACGTCAGCAATGAACCTCAAGCAGCTTCAGGCCTGCGATCCTTTCGTGCTAGCCTACTCGTCGAATGCAAGCAAAGTGCACTGCCATACATATTCTTCCTGCGACTTCAATCATCCCAATTCAGACTTCAGTATCCAGAGATTGTCGGGTTGGAGCCGAGAATCAAGGTCATTATGCCACCAGAGCGTTATGGGCTTAGCAAGAATGGCTCACCTCTCACCTTCTCTTCCCGACTGTCCGACATCTTTGAGCTTCACGAATTTCCTATTTTCGATCCCCCAACGCCATATGCCATATCAATCAGCAAGGCGCAACGTGCTGGATCTCGACTAGACCTTTCGGGGGAGGAGGTCTATCGATCATTGACCCTCCCACTCATAAAGGCAGTTGATTACTTCAGAAGTCAGAGTGCTAAAGATCGAGGGGCGCGAAGTATTCCGCACTTCGTAATGCCAATTGTGGTCATTCGAGCGCCAATGTTCGGAGTAATTCTACGTGAGGGCCAACAACAGCTTATCGGGGTTCCTTGGGTTCGCGGAATTCGAACCGAACCTTTCCAAGAGGAGGAGTCACGAGCTTCGGCCTCGACGGTTCGTTGCTTCGATGTCGTGCATGAGAGCTTCATTGAGACGTATCTGACCCTCCTAAAGAAGAATCTGCATGCGGCAGCAAACCGCATGCTATCTCTTCAGCCAGTACTGACGGATGGCATAGCCGTTTCACCTGCGGGCGATAAAGTCGCCTCCTATAAAGGGCTTGTTCCGGCGTCCGATGAGTTAAAACAGTCACTATCGATAGAATCGCAGTTCTCGATCAACGTCAACCCTCCGGCGAAAGAAATTATTATCCGAGATGTGCACCCCGAAAGCGCAAGTATCGGGGTTCCAGTAGTGAGCTATGGTCCCGAAATTTACGCCCCGTAAAACGGTTCGGACCCTCAGAAATGATTGCGATAATAGGTTCCTCTATGCAGCTTGCCGCCCTCGCGTGCCGACATCCGAGCAGGGACACGATCACGTCACTTCCCCCGCTTGCGCCTGACGTCTCTGCGCTCCGAGGCGGCTGCCACTCCATGCGTCAATAGGCCACTATGCGGTGCCGCCGTTCGCGGAATATGTGCGGAATGATCTAAAGGTTTAGAGATCGCTAACGGAGGTTTGTGCAGGCATGAAGGGGAGAGGAGCAGCAGAGCAGACGCTCTCCTAATGCGGGTGTCGGATGGCTGCCGCGAGGCTTCCGCTCCTCGGGCCTGGCGGCCCTGCGGTGCGGGTCCTCTTGCCACCGGACATGAGGGCGGGCGGCCGTAGCTGGTTGCTGTACAGCAGCGCCGTACAGCAACACCGCCTTACACGATCACACACCACCGGACCACATCTACCGCCTGAGCAGGGCGGAAGGCGAAGGACGAGGCGCTTGCCCTTCCCTACGGATCAGAAGGTTAGGGGTTCGAGTCCTCTCGGCCGCGCTCACTCGAAAGGCCCGCTACCAGGGAAAACCTGTAGCGGGCCTTCGTGTTTGTAACGACAATCTCGGGATCTTGCTAACGCCCCTGCTAACAGGGAGGCTCCGCTACTCTCCGATCGCCTGAGCGAAGACGTCTGCCGCTGAGGCTTCCGCCGCGCGGATCACGTGAGCGTAGACGCGCAGGGTGATGGACGGGTCAGCGTGGCCGAGGCGGGCCGCGACGACGTGGACGGGCACACCCGCCAGGAGGAGCGTGGTCGCGTGGATGTGCCGGAGGTCGTGCAGCCGGGCATGCGGTAGCTGGGCTGTCGAATGGGTTTCGTTGTACACCGTCTTCTGTCCGACGACCTGGAAGTGGCCGCGGCTGCAGACCACCCGCTGGACCGTGACGGGCTCAGTCGGAGAGGTCGGCGGTGGTCCGGCGGGGCGGGCGTTGCGCAGGGCGAGGCACTCGGCGAGTGGCAGCGGGCAGGGCACAGCGCGAAGGAGCAGGCGCTGCTCGTCCATGACGCGGGCGGTGATGCCGTCCAGGCGGACGGTGACGCGCCGGCCGGCCAGATGGGCGCCGATGCACAAGGCCCGGCTGGCCAGGCTGATCGTGCCGGTCGAGCTGACCTGCCGGTCCACCTCGACGGCGCTCGCCTCGATCGGCGGTTCGCCGGCGGGCTCGGCCGGTGCCGGGCGGGCTTGGCCCGAGGCGAGCAGTGTGGCCAGGTCCTTGACGGTCAGCCGGGAGGCCACGCTCTTGAGCCGTCCGCCGCCGGTGGTGAACACGTGCAACCGCTGCGTGCTGATCCACAAGTTGATCGGCATGCCCGCCCGGTCGGGGCCGAGCCAGAGCTGCTGGCCACCGATCGACAGGTTCCCCGAGGCGGGCACGATCCGGTCGACTTCGATCGCCTGGCGCTCCAGCGGATCGACCGAGGTCCTCAGAACGGGCTCGGGCCGTTCGGGCTGATCACCGTGGTTGATGGCCGGAACCGGCAGATCTGGCGGTTCGGGAAGGAGAGGCGTCTCAAGAGCAACGTCGGCGGGGGTGGGCACCGTGATCAGGCCGGCGGGCAGCTGAAGCGGCAGTTCCCGCTCGGCGCGCAGCTGTCCGGGGCTGCACTCGGTGAAGAACCGGTCGGCGGGGAAGGCCATGTCCAGCGCCTGGTGCGGGCGGGCAGTGTTGTAATGCTCGGTGAACGCGTCGATCTCATCCTGAGCGGCCTGCAGCGAGGCGAACGGCGGCGCCTGCTCCAGCAGTTCGCGGCGCACACTCTGATGGAACCGCTCGATCTTGCCGGTGGTTGTCGGGGTGCGTGGTGCGGTGTGACGCAGCTTGATGCCGTTCTCCCGGCAGACCCGTTCGAACAGCACCTCACCCGCCTTCGGCCCGCCGAACCGGCCGGTGAACTGCTTGCCGTTGTCCGTCAGCACCTCTAGCGGCACCCCATAGGCGCGCATCGCCCCGGCGAACGCGGCACACACCAGTCTTCCGGTCGGCCCGCCCTCGTCGAGCACCCTCTGCCCCCAGCTCATCAAAGGGCAGCAGGGCGATTGCTACACCTGAAAAGCGGAAGGTCGGCAGTTCGAGACCGCCCCTGACCACCTTCATCAAGCGTGAATCCGGCCATCGGCCACCATGTCCGAGTGCTCCCGATTTGACCCGGATTGGCCGTGGCCAATCGCACGCTAATCGCACGGGGCTTCTTCGCTCTATGCTGACCGCTATGAACTTGGAAGGCGTCGCATCCGCCGCCGGGTCAATCGGGCCCGTATCTGGTGGGTGCGGTTGGAGTCCTCGTGCCGGCCTGGTTGCGGCGAACAGATCGTGAACACGACTAGAGCCGACGGGAGATCGACGAGGGCGAACGCAGTTGAGAAGCTCTACGTCCGCCTCTTGCAGCCGTTTTCCGGTCTTGGCCAGCACCGGGTTAGGTTGGGCGGGTGGGGACCTATGAGGATCTACCGGCGGAGCTGGTGACCGAGCGGCTGCGGTTGCGGCGGTGGGTGCCGTCGGATGCCGAGGAGTACCGCGGGTTATGGCTTGAGCGGGATCCACGAGTGCCGCCGGTACGGCGGATCGACGCCGAGGGACGCCCGACGGTCGAGGACATCCGCGGCTGGCTCCTCAGCAATCCGCTGGCGGCGGATCCGGGGCTCGGGTTGCTGCCGATCGAGCTGCGAGACACCGGTGAGTTTATTGGGTACTGCGGATTGACTGTCGGCAAGGGATCTTTCGACGAACCTGAGATCGCTTATGAGCTGGCACAACGAGCTCACGGCCATGGTTACGCGACAGAAGCAGCCCGTGCGGTCATCGAAGCCGCGACTCGAACAGGACGTCGACGACTCTGGGCGACCGTGTGGGAGTGGAACACACCCTCGTTCCGAGTCCTCGAGAAACTCGATTTCCACCGAAGCGACCGCATCACCGAGGACGCCGAACGCGGCAACACGATCTGGATGACGCGCGTACTCGACCCGAGGTAGAGACGTGAGCACCGGCCGCGATCCACTCCCCGAAGAGCACCAGAGTAGGTGATCTTGCTAACGCGGTTGCTAACAACGACCCCGAACAGCCATGGACGCTGGTGGACCGGGATCTTGGCGAACAGGCCACCGACCAGGGCCGGAGGGATGGCAGCGGACGCCGTTGGACAGTCATAGAGAATCTCGTAATGAAGGGGCCCTGGCATTCGACGGCCGGTGGCCCGGATGCTTGATCGATGAGCGTGCCGATCGGCGATAGTGAGCTACAAGAGATCGAGAGCCGTGCCCAAGCCGCAACGCCTGGACCGTGGTACGTGCGGTTCCTTGACGATGATGCTGCCGCGAACCTGGTCGCTATCAGCACCATGCCCGATGCTGGAGGGGGTGAGCGTTGGCCGGCGTGGAATGGCAGTGAGATGGTGGCGGCCACGTTGGTGCAGTTTCCGAGGCCCTACGTTGCAGGTCCTGACGATCGTTGGGATGAGAACGCGACGTTCATCGCGCACGCACGGTCTGATGTCCCGCGGTTGCTGGCCGAGATTCGGCGCCTGCGCACTCTGCTGGAAAGCACGCACCGCGATGACGCCGACGACGGCCGGTCTTGCTAACGCTGCTGCTAACAACGTCCCTGGATACCGATGGACGTTCATAGAAAGTGATCACGGCGGAGATGCCCGTGAGCAGGCATTTCTGGCACCGCTAGACGTCGGTGGACGATCTCGAACTGGCTACGGATCAGAAGGTTAGGGGTTCGAGTCCTCTCGGCCGCGCTTCACGAAGAAGGTCCCTGAGCAGGCATTACGCCTCCAGGGACCTTCTCGTTTTCCCGGCTCACCCGGTCTCTTCTCCCTCCTTGGGAGCCACCCGCGCTTCCAAGGGCTCCCAACCGGGGCCGATCATGCGATCGCGGTGTCCCGTTCCGCCGACGTGCCACCGGCCGGGCGAGTTCCCACGTAAGGGGGAGCGGGATCACCCTCGGGTGGGAGGGGTGGCGGCATCCCGGTCGCGAGCCTGGTGGTGTTACGAACAGTTGAGATCAAAGGGATTCTCGATGACCATCACACGACTGGCAGGCCGGAGCCGTGTCGCCCTCGCCGGGCTCGCTGCCGGGCTCGCCGTACTCACAGTGACCGCGCCGGCCGTACAGGCCGACCCCGGACCGAAGCCCGCCGCGCTGCCGGACTTCCTCCTGTCCGGGACCGGTGAGGGCACTCTCGACATCCTCGGGGCCGGGTGGAAGGGGCACAAGGTCCGGTTCGCCATCGAAGCCAAGGGCTTCGCCACGGAGTCCCAGGGCACCTTCCGGGTCCAGCACTGGTTCCCCGACGGGAAGGTCTTCGCGGACTTCCAGGGGAAGATCGACTGCCTCAACGTCGGTGGAGACGTCGCGGTGGTGACCGGAGTTATCGAGAAGGTCAGCGCGTCCCCTGCGGAGATCGAGATCCCGACCGGCAAGCGGGTCGGGTTCACCGTCGACGACGAAGGCAAGCGGGACCGGCTCGGCTGGAGCTGGGCCGTCCTCGGGTTCGAGCAGGAATTGCCGATCTGCATGGGCACGGCGCCGATCCTGCCCCTGAGCAAGGGCGGCTACACCGTTCGCGACTGAGCGCATGACAGAGGCCTTCGCCTCAGCTGACGGCAAGTTTCGCTTCAGTGGACGATGCTAACGCTGGTGCTGGCAACGACGCCGGACGCGGGTGAACGGGCACGGAAGACGACCATGTCGAATCCGCTTCTGAGCTGGGTGGAGCACTCCGGTGTACTGGACGATCGAATCGCGTGATGAAGTGCTCCCGGCGTAGATACCACTCCGGACCGGGGGATCTGTCGTTGTACTCCTACCGCGTCGGTGTGAAGGACGAGACGATCAACCAGATGCCGGCAACCGCGATCACAGTGGCGACGGCGAGTTCTTTCACCCGACCGGCGGCCACATCTTTCGACTGTCCGCGCATCATGCTTCGCGCCAGGCGGATGGTCGTGGCCCAGGAGATCCGCCCGGCGGGGCTCCAAGTGGCCGACGCGACGAGGACGGCCGAGACAAGCAGCGGCCACCGTACCGAATCGGCGAAAGACATCTCGTAGTCGCCGCTGCACTGGCCGGCGTACGTCACGACGTCGAGCAGCGGGAAGAGGAGAAGGGCGACCGCGGCCGCGGTGCCCACCCACCGTCCCCATCGGATGGAAGCGGTGACTCTCGCGGCCGCCGCCAATGCGACGAGTGCGACCGGTAAGCCGATCGCGTCGGCGTTACCGGACCACCAGGCGAGGCCGTCCCAGATGGACTCCGGGGTCTTCAGATAGACGAAGCCACCCAAGAACATGTCGTATGTGATCGTCCAGCGGTGGAACATCGCCGCCCATGCCGCCGCGCCGACGGCTCCCGCCCACAGGATGATCCGGTACGGTCTCCGAGGCAGGGATGACCGGGCCACCAGGAGCAGTGCCCCTGCGGCCACCGGATAACAGGCGATCAAAGGCCAGGGCGGTATGACCGCACGTTCCTGCCCGGTGCATGGGTCGGGACCCGGTAGGTAGAACGCCGTGACCAGCCCGAACGCGAGCACGGTGCTGACCGTGGCGACGGCGGCGCGCGTGGCCCGACGTGACCCGCGCAGGAGCAGGCCGGCCACGAAGACCGGCAGCAGGAGAACGCCCCAGAACAGCAGTTCTCCCGGCACGTGCTCCAGCGCGTATGGGCCTTCACCCGAAGAGGAAGCGAAACCCATCCCGGAACAGAACCAGCCGACGCTCTGCCTGCCGACCCCGAAGGCCGTCAGGACCACCGGTCCAGCCGCGGCCAGAACCGCACCGAAGCGCAGCGCTGTCGAAACGGGAGATAACGCATCTGCCGCGGGTTCCTGCATCACGGCGCCCTCTCCCGGAAATGATCAATCCGAGTCAGGGTAGCGGATGACCGTCGACTGAGCGGGTCCGCTTTCTGGCGGCGGTGTCATGCGGGCTGGGTTGTCGCGATTCGCGGGCCAGACTCCCATCAGCCGCGTTGTACGGCGTGGCGGTCCGGTTTCAGCTCACCGCTCGCTTCACGAGTTCGCCGATCATCGCCTCGTCGGCGGCGGTGAGCTCCTTCAGGGCGTAGGAGGTCGCCCACATGGCGCCTTCGTCGAGGTTCGCCTGGTCGCTGAAGCCGAACGTCGCGTACCTCGCGTTGAACTTCTGGGCGCTCTGGAAGAAGCAGACGACCTTGCCGTCCCTGGCGTACGAGGGCATGCCGTACCAGAGCTTCGGCGCGAGGCTCGGCGCGCTTTCCTTGACGATCGCGTGGATCCGCTCGGCCAGGACCCGGTCGGCGTCCGGCATCTCGGCGATCTTCGCGAGCACGGCGGCTTCGTCCTCGGCGGCCTTGTCGGCGCGCGATCCGCGGCGCGCGGCCGCCTTCAGCTCCTTGGCGTGCTCCTTCATCGCGGCGCGCTCATGCTCCGTGAATCCGTCGAACGTCTTGTCGGCCTGCTTCGTGTCCTTCATTGGGAGCTTCCTTCCGGTATGCGGCTTTGATGGTCAAGGGTGTCATGGACGCCGCTGCGGCGGCTTCTCCGAAACTGACGTTCGACGCGACGTGTTTCCGGCGGGCGAGCGCGCTCCGGCTTTCCAGGGGGGCGAGCGCGCTCCGGCTTCCGGCGGGCGAGCGCGCTCCGGCTTCCGGCGGGCGGGCGCGGGACCGTCAGCCCCAGGCGCCGGCCAGCTGGCGGGTCGTGGCGTTGAGCCGGTTGAACAGGTTGGTGACGCCGATCATCAGGATGATCGCGGCCAGCTGCTTCTCGTCGAAGTAGGTGGCGGCCGCGTCCCAGATCTCGTCGTTCACCGCGTCGGGACGGTCGGCCAGCCGGGTCGCGGCCTCGGCCAGCGCGAGCGCCGCCCGCTCCTCGTCGGTGAAGTACGGGGTCTCCCGCCAGGCGACGACCGTGGCCAGCTTCTCGTCGCTCACTCCGGCCTTGCGGCTCGTCTTGACGCCGCCGTCGACGCAGGCGCTGCAGCCGTTGATCTGGCTGACCCGCAGGTGCACCAGCTCCAGGATCTGCCCGTCCACCCCGCCGGAGTGCACGCTCTTGAAGAGCTCCTGGATGGGCTGCATCGCACCGGACAGGATGACGGCGGGGTTCTGCATACGGGACTGCATGTCGGTGTTCTCCTCTTCAGGTTCGGCGCCCGTCCTTGCGGGGCGTGGGTCCATCACAGCCCAGCGGGTTTGCCAGGACGAGGGAGATGGGACACGCTGGGACAGCTGAAACGGCCTTGACCAGCGCAGATCCGGCCCGGAAAGTCAGTGCCGGGGCGGGACAGAGAGGCGGAGAACCGTGGGTGTGCAGCAGCGGACGACGACGGCCGATCCCCAGGATGAGCTGGCCGCCCGGCTGCGGATGCTCCAGGAACTGTCCGGGCTCGGCGTGCGGGCCCTCGCGCGGGACACGGGTCTCAGCTCGTCCTCGCTGTCGCGCTACCTCAGCGGCCAGACGGCACCGCCCTGGCCCGCGGTGATCGCGCTCTGCCGCCTCGTCAAGCGTGACCCCCGCCCGCTGCGTCCGCTGTGGGAACGCGCCTCGAGCCCGCTGCCGGCGCCCCCGAAGAGCAGCCGCCAGGTGCAGCCGCCGTCCCCGCCCGCCGGGGCCCCGCGCCCGCCACGAAACGATCTGCCGCGCGACGTGCCCGACTTCACCGGACGCCAGGCCCAGCTCGCCGCCGTGCTCGCCGCGGTGGACAGCGGCCGGGTGGTCGCCGTCGACGGCATGGCGGGCGTCGGCAAGACCTGCCTGGCGGTGCACGCCGCACACCTGCTGGCCGCCGATTACCCGGACGCCCAGCTCTATCTGGACCTTCACGGCTTCACCGAGGGACGGCAGCCCCTCGATCACGACGCCGCGCTGCGGACCTTGCTCGCCGCGCTCGACGTCCCCTCCGAGAAGATCCCGCAGGAGGGCGGCATCGAACCGCTGGCCGCCTGCTGGCGGTCGGAACTGGCGAGCCGGCGGGCCGTCGTGGTCCTCGACAACGCCGCCGACGCCGACCAGGTCCGCCCGCTGCTGCCCGGCGCCGGCGCCTCCGTCGCCCTGATCACCAGCCGTAATCGGCTGCTGGGCCTGGACGAGGTGCCCCCCGTCTCGCTGGACGTGCTGACCCCCGAGGAGAGCGCGGAGCTGCTGGCCCGCGCCAGCGGTGACCCCAGCGGCTCGGACGGCCGGCTGTCCCGCGAACCGGAGTCCGCGGCCGAGGTGCTGCGGCTGTGCGGCCACCTGCCGCTGGCCTTGCGGCTGGCCGCGGCCAGGCTGCGGCACCGGCCGGGCTGGACCGTGGGCATCCTCGTCGAGCGGATGCGGGAGGGCGCGGACGAGTTCGACACCGCGTTCGCGATGTCGGTGCGGCAGCTGGACAGGGGCCAGCGCCGCCTGTTTCGCCTGCTGGGCCTGCTGCTCGGGTCCTCCTTCGACGAGTACGTGGCGGCGGCGCTGGCGGACGTGCCGTTGCGCAGCGCCCGGGCGATGCTGGAGGACCTGCTCGACGCGCACCTCGTCCAGCAGCCGGCGGCCGGCCGGTACCGGCTGCACGACCTGGTGCACCAGCACGCGCGCCGGGCCGTTGAGGAGCAGGACTCAGCGGAGGAGCGGGAGCAGGCGCTCGGCCGGGTGCTCGACTACTACGTGCACGCGGCAGCGGCCGCCGACGCCGCGATGCCGCTGCTTTCGGGCAGCCGGGCGGCCTCGGCGGGCCGGCCTCCCGCCGAGTTGCCGCGGTTCGCCGACAAGAAGGCGGCCCTCTTCTGGTTCGTCACGGAGTACTCGAACCTGATGGCCGCCTTCGAGGTGGCGGTCGCCACCGGAGCCGACGCCCATGCGTGCGAGCTGCCGCGCTTCATGCGCACCTTCTTCGCGCGGCGCTGCGGCACCACGCACCTCAATGTCCTGTTCGAGCGGTCGCTGGTGGCCGCGCAGCGTCTGGGCGATCCGCTGCAACTGGCCGAGGCGCACAGCGACCTGGGTTTCGCCCGGTACAACGCGGGCCGGATGGCGGAGGCCGAGGCCGCGTACGAGGCGGCGGCACCGCTGGTGTCCCGGACGGGGGACGCCCGGTTCGAGGCCGAGCTGGCCATGCGCCGTGCCTATCTGCGATGGGACGAGGGGCACGTCGAGGAGCCGCTCGAGCTCTTCCGGCTGGCGGGAAGGCTGTACACGGCGGCCGACTGCCCGATGGGCGCGGCCCATGCGACCGCGTGCGAGTCCTGGGCGATGCTGCAGCTGGGACACCGCGAGGAGGCGGCGCGGCTGGCCAGGCAGGCGCTGGACATCCCGCACACCGACCCCGCGTCGGCATCCCCGCTGACGGCCCGGATCACCCTCGGCGTGGCGGTCGCCCCCGAGGAACCCGGCGACGCGGTGAGGCACCTGCAGGAGGCGCTGACGCTGGCCCGCGAGGACGGGCACAAGCACAACGAGGCCTGGTGCCTCAACTGCCTGGGCGTCGCGCTGCGGCAGATGGGCCGGTACGAGGAGGCGCTGGCCAGCCATCGGGAGGCGTTCGCGCTGCTGGACGAACTCTTCGAGGAACACTGGAAGATCCGCTTCCTCAACGGCTACGCCGAGACCTGCCGGCTGGCGGGCCTGCCCGAGGAGGCCCTGCGGCTGCACCGGCAGGCGCTGGAGCTGGCCCCGAGACTGGGCAACCGGTACGCGGAGGCGCTGGCCCACGAGGGGATCGCGGTCGTGCTCGACGGGACGGATCCGGCCGCGGCCGCCGAGCATCGCGCGGCGGGGCAGGCCGTCCTGAAGGAGCTCAACCCCGGGGCCTACTGATCACGCCACCGGTCGGGACGCCGCGGATCCGCCGGGTCGCGATTGACGCACCGTTCGGCCGACCGGGTACTGGAGACGGGGCACGGAGCGTGCGGGAACCGAGGGGGTCAGCGTGTCTTGGGAAAGGCGGCGCGCAGCCGGGATCCGTTGACGACGAATGCTGCCGCGGCGACGGGGAGGGCGCAGACGGCCTGCGTCATGACGAACCACGCCGGGAGCATTCCGGGGATCATGTCGATGGCGATGATCGCGATCGGCATGATGACCGTGATGACGCGCATACGGAGATAGGCCCATCGTGCTCCCCGCGCGGCGAGGACGGTCAGCCAGTAGGCCACCGCGGCGCTCGCGAGCACTCCGGCTGACCGGCCCCACATGAACGAGGTCACCGCGTGTCCTGTGGTCGAGAGGATGGCGACCGTGACGAGGACCGCGGCGCTGAGCGCGCCGTAGGCCGCGACGAGGATCTTCGCCGTGGCGAAGGCTCGTCGCGTGTGCGGACGGTCGGGGCGGGCGGTCTCGGCCGTGGTGCGGTTGGTGGTTTCCATGTCTCTTTCTCCCCTTGCGTCGGCTGGCGTGGTGCCGACCTTGCGTCGGCTGGCGTGGTGCCGGCCTTGTGTCGGCTGGCGTGGTGTCGACGTTAGGGAGCGCGACGGGAGGGGCGGTATGCGCCTGGACGTACGGGTTGGTGGGTCCAGCCCCACTTCAGCGCCGATCCGGGGGGTGTCAGACTCCGTGCGGTGCACTGTGGAGACACCAGCCCGCTGCGGGTGCCGCGGTCCGGGTGCTGGTGAGTCGGGGTGCCGGAGTGAGAAGGGGAATCATGCGACAGCTGGTGTCGTGGGTGGTGAGTGCCTGTGTGGGGTTCGGGCGAGCGTGCGTCGTGGCGGCCGTCGCCATGCTGGTCCCGGCCGTGTGGGCCGCTGCCGTGGCGGTGTGGATCTGGTGGTGGGACGGAGACCCGTGGTCGGGGACAGTGCCGTTCCTGTGGGCGTGTATCGGCACGCTCGCCCTGTCCCGCCCGGTCTGCCGGATGTTCCGCTCCCTCGTCGCGAAGTGGACGGGCACCGTCATCCCCGGCGGATACCGGCAGCCCGGGGCGGTGACACAGATGTCGACCGGGTACTGGTGGAACGGGTACTCCTACGAGCGCACCAGCCGGGACGCCCGCATGGACCAGCAATGGCGGACCAGGTGGCGCGATCCCGCCACCTGGCGTGACCTGCGGTTCACGGCGATCGCACCGGTCACCGTGGGCGTGATCTGCGCGATCCCGCCGGCCGGACTCGCGGTGGCCGTCCTCGGGTTGTCCCAGCCGGCGTTCTTCGCGCGCCTGATCGGGGTGCTCGGCCTGGCCGTGGCGATCGGCGGCGCCTCGTACGCCTGGCGGTCCGCCGAGCCGGTAGCCGTCCGCTTCCTGGGCCCGTCGCCCGCGATGACGATGGCCGAGCGGGTGGACGAGCTGACGGCCCAGCGCGCGGACACCACGGTCGCGCAGGCCGCCGAGATCCGCCGGATCGAGCGGGACCTGCACGACGGAGCGCAGGCCCGCCTGGTCGCGCTCGGTATGTCCCTGGCGACCGCGGAGAAGCTGATGGAGACCGATCCCGACCAGGCCAAGGCGTTGCTGCGACAGGCGCGAGCCGGCGCGACCACGTCCCTCACCGAGCTGCGCGAACTGGTCAGGGGCATCAGCCCGCCGGTGCTGAACGAGCGGGGGCTCGTCGACGCCGTCCGCGCTCTCGCCCTGGACAGCCCGCTCGAGGCGACCGTCAGCGCCGACGTCCGGCTACGCCTGGACCCGCCGATCGAGTCCGCCCTGTACTTCGGCGTGGCCGAACTGCTGACCAACGCCGCCAAGCACGCCCGTGCGACCCGGGCGCGGATCTCCGTCGTCCGCGACGACACCGGCATCGCCGTCGAGGTCGAGGACGACGGCAGGGGCGGGGTGAGCGTGCGAGCCGACGGCGGGCTCGCGGGGCTGCGCCGCAGGCTGTCGGTCTTCGACGGCACTGTGGAGATCACCAGTCCGGCGGGCGGTCCGACCCGTGTGAGGATGGTGGTCCCATGCGAATCGTTGTAGCCGAAGACCTCTACCTCCTGCGCGACGGGATGATCCGCCTCCTCGAGGCGTACGGACACCAGGTGGTGGCGACCGCGACCACCGGACCCGAGACGCTCGACGCGTTGCTGACGTGGCGGCCGGACGTTGCCGTCGTCGACGTCCGCATGCCGCCGACCCAGTCGGACGAGGGCCTGCGGGCGGCTCTCGCCGCCCGCCGCGAAGTGCCCGGACTGCCGGTCCTGATCCTTTCCCAGCACGTCGAACAGCTGTATGCCCGCGAGCTCCTGGCCGACGGCTCCGGCGGCGTCGGCTATTTCCTCAAGGACAGCGTGTTCGACGCCGACCAGTTCATCGACGCGCTGGAGCGCGTCGCCGGCGGCGGGACCGCCATGGACCCGGCCGTCATCACCAAGCTGCTGTCCAGCGGGTCCTCGGACCGGCGACTCGGAGGGCTCACCGAACGCGAACACGCCGTGCTCGGCCTGATGGCCGAGGGGTTGTCCAATCAGGCCATCGGCCAGCGGCTCTTCCTCAGCGAAAGCGCCATCAGCAAGTACACCACCTCGATGTTCGGCAAACTCGGCATCACCGATGACGACACCAACAACCGCCGGGTCCTCGCCGTCCTCGCCTACCTGAACAACCCCTGACAGCCTTCCCCGGCCGGGCGTGCGGCGGGCTGCCTTCGAGGCGCGTCAAACGGCTTCCTTCGGGCCGGGTGACCTCCCCTCGTGGGCGCGGCCGGCCGGCACCCACCGGCGTACGGCATCGAGCGTGCTCTCCGGGGAGGTGTTGAAGCAGAACCGGATGCCCGGGGCCGCCGAGACCAGCACGTTGATCAGCCGTTCGAGGAGAAGGGTGTGCTCGGGCGTCATGCGCACACCGCCGCCGATCATGGTCAGGTCGAAGGATGCTTCGGCCAGCCGGTCACGGACGGTCTTCTCAGCCGCGTCCGGGTCGGCGTCGACCAGGCACGGCTCCGCCTCGAAGCCGGCCGTCCGCACGGCCGCGAAGCCCTGCTCGATCCGGGCGGCGAGCGTCGCCTCGTCGAGGCCCGGATGCCTGCCGAAGTCGATCGCGCCGGGATGGAGCCCGATCAGAAGGATCTTTGTCATGTCGTCGCTCCTGCCACGGGGACGGGGCCGCTCTCCGGGGCCCGGGAGGATCAGCGCTGCGCCTCGAGCTCGGCGTGAACGCGCAGGACGGCCTGACCGGCCGGGCCGGCCCAGTTGTCGGCGAGCTCGGCCAGCAGCGGCCGGGTGGTGTTGAGCACGGCGCCGGCGCGCTCCATGCGGCGCAGCGCCATCTCGTCGCTGACCGTGGTGAGTGACCCGGAGGCGTCCACGACGACCTGGACCTCGTAGCCGCCGGCGAGGGCGCTGAGAACCGGGTAGACCACGCACACGTCGGTGGTCACACCCGCGACGATCAGCCGGCGGCGGCCGGTCTTCTCCACGGCGGCGGAGAAGGCGGGGTCGGCCATGGCGTTGACCACTCCGGTGCGCTGGATCCGCGCGGCGTACTCGGCAGGCATGATCTGCTCGAGCTCGGGGATCAGCGGCCCCTGGACCTGGTCCTCCATGCTGGTGGTCAGCACGGTCGGCATGCCCAGCGCCTTGACGGTCCTGGCCAGGCGGACGGTGTTGGCCCGCAGCTCGTCGTGGTCGGCCGAGCCGACCCAGCCGATCGTCCCGACCTGGTGGTCGATCAGCAGCACGGCGGCGTCGTCCGGGGTGAAGGGCACAAAGCTCATCTCAAGCTCCTGTCAGCAGGTGATCGCGGGGTGTCCCCCGCACCGCCAACTCTGATCGACGGTGAATCGCCCAACAACGCCGCAACCTGGAACAATCGTTCAGTCACAGTGAACGGCGCAGGGGGAGCAGTGGGGCTGGAACGGCACGAGATCGCGGCATTCCTGGCCTTGGCCGAGGAACTGCACTTCGGCCGGACGGCCGAGCGGCTGCTGGTGTCCCGCTCACACGTCACCCAGACCATCCAGAAGCTGGAGCGCCGGATCGGCGCCCCGCTGTTCGAACGGACCAGCCGCCGGGTGAACCTCACGTCGATCGGCCGGAGGCTGTACGACGACCTGGCGCCGGCGCACGCGCAGATCCAGGCGGGGCTGGACCGGGCCATCGCCGCGGCCAGAGGGATCAGCGGCCTGCTGCACCTCGGGTTCGCCGGAGCGGCGGCCGGCCAGGTGGCGCTGGAGGCCGCCACCACGTTCCGCGGACGCCATCCCGACTGCCAGGTCCGGCTGCACGAGCTGCACATGTCCGACTTCCTGCACCGGCTCCGGACCGAGGAGGTGGACGTGGCGATCGTCTGCTTCCCGGTCAGGGAACCCGACCTGGCCACCGGCCCGGTCCTGTTCACCGAGCCGCGCATGCTGGCCGTCTCCGCCGGACACCCCTTCAGCGGCCGCGCCTCGGTCACCCTGGAGGACCTGGCCCGCGACGTCCTCCTGCAGCCGTCCGCCTCCCTGCCCGGCTACTGGCGTCTGGACCGGGCGCCGCAGACCACCCCTTCAGGCAGGCCCATCCGCCAGGGCCAGGTCACGGAAACGGTCCAGGAAGCGCTCGCCCTGGTCGGGGCGGGCGCCGGGATGCTCGTCGTGGGTGCGCAGGCCGTCCACTACTACGCCCGTCCTGACGTCGTCTACCTGCCCATCGATGACGCTCCGCCGTTCGAATGGGGGCTGATCTGGCGTACCACCGGCGCCACCGCCCGCGTCGACGCCTTCACCCACGCCGCCGTCAACGACAGAGGCCCGCTGGCCGGCCGGCCGGGCTGACCGCGCCGATCGTCTCGAGATCGGTCAGCGCCAGGCCGTCCGGTGACGGGCCAGGCGAGAAGTCCGATTCGCGCCGGCGGACGGCCCGGTATGCCGGGGATGATCCTGGCGTGAGCACGGTTGACGGGGAGCGGTCGGGGGCCTGGGCGGTGATGGAGAAGTTCTACGCGGCCGAAGCCGCGTACGTGGCCGCGGGAGGGTTCGGGAAGGCCGGTTACGAGCCCGTCGCGGCTCTCCTGGACGCCGAGGTGGTCCTTCACCAGGCGCCGGGACTGCCGTTCACCGGCACCGGGACCTGGCGGGGACATGCCGAGATGGAGCGGTTTCTGGCCGTCTTCAGCGACGTCTGGGAGTCGATGGAGTTCCTGGAGCAGGAGCACCCGACACCGTCATCGTGCGGAACCGGGTGCGTTTCCTGGCCCGTGCCACCGGCAGGCACGTCGACACCTTGATCGTGCAGCTGATCAGGGTGCGGGACGGGCGCATGCTGGAGTGCCGTCCGTTCTACCGGGATCCGTCGCGCCGGATGAGCGGGGTCAGGGCCGGCGGCCGCCGGGCCGGGTCGGCCGGGTCAGGGGCGGCGGCCGGGGACGACCAGGCCGGTCTCGTAGGCGGCCACCACGGCCTGCGTCCTGTCACGCAGGCCGAGCTTGTTCAGCACGCGGCTGACGTGCGTCTTGACCGTCTCCTCCGTCACGGTCAGCCGGCCGGCGATCTCCGGGTTGGACAGTCCTTCCGCGATGAGCCGGAGCACCTGCGTCTCGCGAGGGGTCAGCGCGGAGAGCGCGGCGGTCTCGGTCCGGCGGTGCAGCTGGGCGAACTCGCTGATCAGGCGGCGGGTCACGGTGGGCGCGAGCAGGGCCTCGCCGCCGGCGACGACCCGCACGGCGTCGAAGAGCCGTTCGGCGGTGACGTCCTTGAGCAGGAACCCGCTGGCGCCGGCGCGCAGCGCGTCGTAGACGTACTCGTCCAGGTCGAAGGTCGTCAGGATGAGGACGCGCGGCCCGCCGTCGCCGGCCAGCCGCCTGGTGGCGTCGATGCCGTTCGTGCCCGGCATGCGCACGTCCATCAGGACGACGTCGGGGGAGAGCTCGCGGCAGAGCCGTACGGCCTCGGCGCCGTCGCCGGCGGTGCCGACCACGGTGAAGTCGGGTTGGGTGCCGAGCAGCTCGGCGAATCCGGTGCGCACCACCGGATGGTCGTCGGCCACGACGATCCGCACCGTGCTCATGGGCAGCTCGTCCCCTTTCCCGGCATGCTTCGTGCCGCGCTCATTGACTGGTCGCCGATCTTCTCCGTCGGCGCGGCTCGCGGCTCGGTGGCGCGCTCACCGGTCGGCCGCCGTTCTGCCCGGCAGGCGGGCCTCGACGAGGAAGCCGCCGCCCGGGGCGGGGCCGGTGGACAGTTCGCCGCCGACGGCCGCCGCGCGCTCGCGCATGCCGGACAGCCCGTGGCCCGTGGTCGGCGCGTCCGGTGACGGGCCTGGCCCGTTGTCGCGGACGCGCACGAGCACCCCCTGGCCGGTGTAGCGCAGCTCCACGTCGACGGCGGCGCCCGCCGCGTGTCGCCTGGCATTGGTGAGGGCCTCCTGGATGATGCGGTAGGCGGCGAGTTCGACACCGGGATCGAGCTCGACCGGGTCCCCACGCAGGATGAGGCGGGTGGCCGTCCCTGACGCCTGCCGCGACTCGTCGACCAGCTCGTTGAGCTCGGACAGGCGCAGGCCCGGCTGGGGGTGCCAGTCCGCCGAGGTGGTCTCGGCGTCCTCGCGCAGCACGCCCAGCAGCCGCCGCATCTCGGTCAGCGCGGCTCTGGCGGTGTCGCCGATCGCCGAGAGCCGTTCGGCACCCGCGGCCGGCATGCCGGGGGTGGCCAGCCGCGCGGTCTCCGCCTGCACGGCGACCAGGGAGATGTGGTGGGCGACGACGTCGTGCAGCTCGCGTGCGATCCGCGCGCGCTCGCCGCGCGCCGTGTGCTCCAGCAGGGTGTCGGCGATGGCCTGCCGGGCGACGCCGCTCTCGCGCGCGTCGCCGCGCGCCCGCCAGGCGACGCCGGCCAGGGCCGCCGCCGGGGCCAGACAGGCCAGCAGCAGGACGAGCAGGTACGGGTAGCCGCCGGCGGACATGCCCGCCGCGTCGTGCAGCCCGAACCCGCCAGACACGAACCCGCCCGTCCCGAGCCCGCCTGGCCCGCCCGTCCCGAGCCCGCCCGTCCCGAGTGCGCCCGCCTCAAGCGCGCCCCGCGTGGGTGCGACGTCGCTGACCGCGCCGGTGCCGAGCAGGGCCAGCAGCGGGAACGGCGCGGCCAGCACGAGCGCCAGCCACCGCCGCCCGTCGCCGCGCCCGAGCCGGAAGCCCGCGACCAGCTGCGCGCACGCCCCCGCCACGGTCAGGGTCTCGAAGGCCGTCAGCGACAGCACCGCCGTGCCGGAGACGACGACGGCGGCCACGGCCGGCTGCGCCCGCAGCAGCGCCAGCGGCAGCGTGGTGGCCAGACCGAGCAGGATGAACACCGGTAGCCCGGCCGGCCGGTCGGCGGTCAGGCCGCGGGCACGCAGGATCGACTCGGCCACCGCGACGAGCGTCAGCAGCGCGCCGACCACGATGAACGCGTGCGGAAACTCCGCGCCCCTGCGATGCACCCATGCCCGAACCACACAGGTCATTGTCGCCGCAGGCCGGGTCGATGGCATCCCTCGTGTGAGGGACCCGGTGTCGCTCGGCCCAGCGACGGGGAAGATCGCTCGGCGGCGTGACGACTCGCGCCGCCGCCGCTGCCTAATCTCCCAGCATGCGAGCAACGATCGAGGTCGCCGGGCTGCGTAAGCGGTTCGGCCGGACCATGGCGCTGGACGGGATGTCCTTCACCGTACGGCCGGGCCAGGTCACCGGGTTCGTCGGCCCGAACGGCGCGGGGAAGTCCACCACGATGCGGGTGGTCCTCGGCCTGGACGCGGCCGACGAGGGTCACGCGCTGGTCGGCGGCCGGCCGTACCGGAGCCTGCGGCACCCGCTGCGCCACGTGGGCGCGCTGCTGGACGCCGGGGCGCTGCAGCCCAGCCGGAGCGCGCGCAACCATCTGCTGTGGCTGGCCCACTCGCAGGGCATGGGCGCGGGGCGGGTCGACGAGGTGCTGGAACTGGTCGGGCTGGCGTCGGCGGCGCGGCGCAGGGCGGGCGGGTTCTCGCTGGGCATGCGCCAGCGGCTGGGGATCGCCGCGGCGCTGCTGGGCGACCCGCCGGTGCTCATGCTCGACGAGCCGGTCAACGGCCTCGACCCGGAGGGCATCGTGTGGATCCGCGGCCTGCTGCGGTCGCTGGCCGCCGAGGGGCGCGCCGTACTGGTCTCCAGCCATCTGATGAGCGAACTGGAGGACACCGCCGACCATCTCGTGGTGGTGGGCCGCGGCAGGGTCGTGGCCGACACCGGTACGGCCGAGCTGATCGCGGCCGCCTCCCGTGACCGGGTCACGCTGCGCACCTCGGCACTTTCCGAAGCGATGCGGACGCTGGCCAGGGAGGGCGGCGCCGCGGTGGCCGCCGCCGGCCGCGACACGCTCACCGTCTCCGGGCTGGCCCCCGAGCGGGTCGTGGCGCTGCTCGGCCGGGACGGCGTGCCGTTCTCCGAGGTGGCGGCGCACCGAGCGACGCTGGAGGAGGCCTACATGGAGCTGACCAGGGACACCGTGGAGTTCAGGGGGGCGGCGCGATGAGCGTGCTGCGCGCGGAATGGACAAAGTTCCGCACGGTCCGCGGCTGGGTGGTCGGCCTGGTGGTGGCGGCGCTGGTCACCGCGCTGCTGGGGCTGCTGGCGGCGTCGGGCAGCCACACGTCGTGCAGCGCGGGCCCGGTCGAGGTTCCCTGCCCCGAGCCACCGCTGGGGCCCGAGGGCCAGGCGGTGAACGACAGGTTCTTCTTCGTGCACCGGTCGCTCGCGGGGGACGGCAGCATCACCGCCCGCGTGACCTCGTTGAGCGGCAGGATCCGCCTGCCGGACGTCACGCCGGGGGTCAGGAACGAGGCCGCCGGACTGACGCCGTGGGCGAAGGCCGGGGTCATCGTCAAGGAGAGCACGCGCCAGGGCTCCACCTACGCGGCGGTGATGGTCACGGCCGAGCACGGCGTCCGGATGCAGCACGACTTCGTGCACGACGTCGCAGGACGTCCTGGCGGCGTCTCGAAGGAGTCGCCGCGCTGGCTGCGGCTCACCAGGACCGGCGACTCCCTCACCGGCTACGAGTCGGCCGACGGGCGGCGGTGGACCACGGTCGGCACGGTCACCCTGGCCGGGCTGCCGGACACGGTGCGCGTCGGGATCTTCGCCACCTCCCCCGGCGCGGTCACGACGACGCGGGGCGACTTCGGCGGGAGCATCACGGCGGCGCGCTTCTCCGAGGCCACCGCCGTCTTCGACCAGGTCGGCGTGGACGGTACGGCGGGCGGCGCGTGGAGCCACGACGACATCGGCGTCACCGTGGGGCCCGACGGCAAGCCGCACCATCCGGGCAGGGTCGAGCGGTCCGGCGGCACGGTCAGCGTGACCGGCGTCGGCGACATCGGCCCGAGCGACGAGGGCAGGACCATCGAGAGCACCCTGTCCGGCGTGCTGGCCGGGCTGATCGGGGTGGTCGTGGTGGCGGTGCTGTTCGTCACCGGCGAGTACCGCAGGGGGCTGATCCGCACCACGCTGATCGCCGTCCCGCGGCGCGGCGGGGTGCTGGCGGCGAAGGCCGTGGTGATCGCCGTGGCGACGTTCGTGGCCGGGCTGGCCGCCGCCACGGCGACGGTCCTGATCGGCACGCGCGTCCTGCGCGCCAACGGCAACTACGTCCTTCCGGTGCCCGTGCTCACCGAGGTGCGCGTTGTCGCGGGCGTCGCGGCGCTGCTCGCCGTCGTCGCCGTCTTCGCGCTCGCCCTGGGCGCGCTGTTCCGGCGCAGCGCCGCGGCGGTCACCGTCGCCCTCGCGGCGATCGTCCTTCCGCACATCCTCGCGACGTCCTCCGTTCTGCCCCTGGGCGCGACGCAGTGGCTGATGCGGCTCACTCCGGCCGCCGGCTTCGCGATCCAGCAGAGCCTTCCCGAGTACGCGCACGTGGTCGGCAACATCTCGCCGCAGGCCGGCTACTACCCGCTGCCACCCTGGGCCGGTCTCGCCGTGTCCTGTGGCTACGCCGCGCTCGCGCTCGGCCTGGCCGCAGTCCGGCTGCGCCGGAGGGACGCATGAGGCAGGCACTGCACGCCGAATGGACCAAGCTGTGCACCCTGGCGGGTCCCGCCTGGCTGCTGCTAGCCCTCGTCGCGCTGACCCCGGCGCTGAGCGCGGCGGCGGCGGCCACCGTGTCCTGCCAGGCGACGGGATGCACCGACGACGTCACCAAGCTCAGCCTCATCGGGGTCCAGGCGGGCCAGGCGGTCGTCGCCATCCTGGCCGTCCTGGCGATCACCGGCGAGTACGGCACCGGCCTGATCCACGTCACGCTGGCGGCGATGCCGCGCCGGGCCACCGTCCTGGCCGCCAAGGCGGTCGTCCTCACCGGCGTGACGCTGGCCGCCGGTGCCGTCGCCGTCCTGGGCTCCCTGACGGCCGGACGGCTCATCCTGCCGGGCAACGGCTTCACCCCGGCGAACGGCTTCCCGCCCCTGTCGCTCGCCGACGGCCCGACGTTGCGCGCGGCGGCCGGCTCGGTGCTCTACCTGGCCCTGATCGCCCTGCTCAGCCTGGGCGTCGCGACCGCCGTACGGGACTCGGCGACGGCCATGGGGGTGCTGTTCGGCCTGCTGTACGTGCTGGCGGCCGTCCCCTTCCTGATCAACGACCCGGACTGGCAGCGGCTGCTGTGGCGGATCTCGCCGATGAACGCGGGGCTCGCCGTCCAGGCCACCGCCCACCTCGACAGCCTGCCTCTCAGCCCGTGGGCCGGCCTCGGCGTCCTCGCCGCGTGGGCCGCCGCGGCGCTGCTGACCGGCGGCCTGCTCCTGCGAGGGCGCGACGCCTGAGTGACACGACTGCCCGGCGGGACGTGGGGGACGCGACTGCCGGCGGGAAAGGACTACCGGTCGGTCCCCGGCTGGACCAGCGGCACGAAGCAGGCGGGCAGCAGCAGGCGTTGCTGTCTCAGGCGGCCGTGCCGCTTGACGAACAGGGTGACCATGTCGGCCTCCCGCGTGCGGATCGGCATGACCAGCCTGCCGCCCTCGGCGAGCTGCGCGGCCAGGGCGGCGGGCACCTGGCGCGCCGTCGCGGAGACGACGACGGCGTCGAAGGGCGCGTGCTCCGCCAGGCCCAGACTGCCGTCGCCCACCACGATCTCGGCGTTGCGCACACCCGCCGACCCGAGGTTCGCCCTGGCGTGCGCCGCCAGGTCCGCGTGACGCTCGACGGAGTACACCTGCCGGGCCAGCCGCGCCAGCAGGGCCGTCTGGTAGCCGTATCCCGTCCCGATCTCCAGGACCCTGTCGGTCTCCGACAGTCGCAGGGCCTCGACCATCCGGGCGATCAGCGTCGGCTGCGAGGTCGGCTGGTCGTGCCCGATCGGGATCGGCTCGTCCCGCTCGGCCCGCGCGGCGAACTCCGGCGGCACGAACCCCTTGCGCGGGGTGGCGCGCACGGCCTCCAGCAGGCGCGGGTCGCGCACCCCTGCCTCCTGGACGGCCCGCACCAGGGTCCTGGTCACCGAGCGTAGGTCCCGACCAGGGTTCCGGCAGCCAGCGTGGTGGCATCGATCCGCAGCTTGAGCTCCTCGAAGTCGAACCCGTCCGCCAGGTTCGTCGGGGCCGACAGGGCGTAGACGCGGAAGAAGTAGCGGTGCCGGCTGCCGCCCGAAGGCGGGTGCGGCCCGCCGTACCCCGGCTCGCCGAAGTCGTTGCGCCCCACGGCGTACTGCTTCAGGTCGGCGCCGGCGTCCAGCCCGGTGGTTCCCGGCGGAATGCCGGCGACCAGCCAGTGGATGAAGGTGCCGCTCGGGGCGTCGGGGTCGTCGCAGACCAGCGCCAGCTCGGCCGTGTCGTCCGGCACGCCCGACCACTGGAGCTGGGGGGAGACGTCGCCGGCCGCGCGGGAGTGGTCGCGCGGGATCTCCCCGTGATCCTTGAACGCGGTGCTCCGTATTGTCATCCCAGTCATGCCCACCTGCTGCCCAGGCCGCCCGAAGGCTATCCCGGGCATCCGGCTCCACCTGTCCGCCCTGGCCAGGCGGCCCCGTCCTGGTCGGCGAACCGCGCCTTCCGCTGGGCCCGCGCCTGCGCCCGTGCCTTCCTGGGCCTGTGCCCCCGTCTTCCGCTGGGCCCGCGCCTGCGCGCCCTGGATCGGCGTCCGCATCTTCCTCCGGGCCCGCGCCCGCCCCTTCGTCCGCGGATCAGCCTTCGTCGTCTCTCTCTCGGGCTGTGGCAGGACCGGGCCGAGCGCGGCCGCCTCCAGGGAACCGGGCCCGGCCTTCGTGAGCGGTCGCCTCCGGGAGCCGGGCCTCGCCCTAGTCGGCAGGTGTCAGAGATGGTCGAGGAGTTCGGGCAGGTGGGAGACCAGCCCGGTCGCCCCGGCGTCGACGAGCCGTTGCGCGGGGGTCAGCGCCATGTACCCGAGCACGTCCATGCCTGCCGTACGGGCGGCCAGGACCCCGTTGGGGCTGTCCTCGACCACCAGGCAGTCGTCAGGAGCGACGCCGAGCGTCGCCGCCGCGTGCAGGAAGACGTCGGGCGCCGGCTTGCCCACGCCGCCGACGTCCTGGGCGCTGAAGACGGCCTCGGCGGGAAGCAGGTCGCGCAGCCCCGCCCGGTCGAGGGTGAGGTCGATCCAGGCGTGGTCCGACGAGGAGGCCAGGCAGTACGGGACGCCGCGCCGGCGCAGTTCCGCGAGCACCTCGGCCGCGCCCGGCACGGCGGCCACGCCCTCCTGGAAGGCGGCGAAGACGCGCTCGTGGCAGCGGGCAGTGAAGTCCTCCGGCAGGACTCCTCCGTAGCGGTCGGCGATCACCTGGTGGACGTTGCGCCCGGCGTTGCCCAGGAAGTGGTGCAGGGACTCGTCCACGGTCATCGGGTACCCCAGCTCGGTGAGGTAGGCGGACATCACCCGGTGTGCCGTGGGCTCGCTGTCGACCAGCACGCCGTCGTTGTCGAAGATCACCAACTTAGACGACATTGCGGTAATGGGTGGTCAGTCGCCCCTCGTCGTCGAGGATGTGGAAGGCGAGCGCGGGCGGCTGGTCGAGGTGGACGTGGTCATCGGGACGGGCCCGCCGCTCCCATGGCAGCCGGAGGGTGGACACCACACCCGGTGCCACCAGCAGGGGCCGACCGGCGAAGGTGGTCGCCGCCGCCGTGTGCGCGTGCCCGGAAAGGAAGGCCACGATGTTGTCGTGGCGGTCCGCGAGCGCCGCCAGCCGTTCGGCGCCGAACTGGCGGAGGCCGTCGATGAAGGGGTCGTGCAGCAGGGCCGGCGGGTGGTGGAAACCGACCAGCACCGGCACCGTCCTCGGTGTGTCGGCGAGCAGGCGCTCCAGCCAGGAGAGGGTCTCGTCCTCCAGGAAGCCCTCGTCCTTGCCCGGCACCGAGGAGTCGCAGAGCGCGACGACGGCGTCGCCGACGCGGAGCGACTGGTTGATCGGCGCGGCCGACGCGGGCCGCTGGAGCAGGTGCTCGCGGAACGCGGCGCGGTCGTCGTGGTTGCCCGGGCATATCAGGACCGGGTGCCGCGAGGCGAACAGCCGCCGGGCGCGCTCGTACTCGGCGGGCAGGCCGTGGTCGGCGATGTCCCCGGTGATCAGGACGGCGTCCAGGTCGTAGGGAAGGTCTTCGAGGTGGCTCATGACGGCCGCGGCGCGTTCGAGGCTGCGCTCGCCGTCGTCGATGTGCGTGTCGCTGAGGTGCGCGATCACTGTCAAGGCGGGCATCCCTTCGAGGCGGTGTCGTCGCGCGGCACGCTGGTGCCCGCCGCGTCCCGGGCTGTCGAGCTCAGAGCCTAGGAAGCAACCGGACTACAGATAAGATCCAGTCCTGTGCCACTTTCTTGGACCAGTTCGGGGATCGACCTGTATCTCCGCGTCGAGACCGGCACCGGAAGGCGCGCCGGCCTGGAGTCCGCCCTGCGCTCGGCCATCCGGGAGGGACGGCTGCCCGCGGGCACCCGCATGCCGTCCACCCGGGGGCTGGCCCGCGAACTCGGCCTCTCACGCGGCACCGTCACCGCCGCCTACGACCAGCTGGTCGAGGAGGGCTTCCTGGTCACCCGCCCCGGGTCCGCCACCACGGTGGCCGAGCTGCCGGCGCGCGCCCCGGCCGCCCCGCGGCCCGCGTCCGCGCCGCCGCCTCCCCGCCACGACCTGCGTCCCGGCCTGCCCGACATCAGCGCCTTCCCCACCCGCGCCTGGCTCGCCTCCACCCGCCGGGTCCTCACCGGCGGCCCGCCGGAGATCTTCGCGTCCGGCGACCCGCAGGGCGACATCGCGCTACGGCGCGCGCTCGCCGACTACCTCGGCCGCACGCGCGGCGTCATCGCCTCCCCCGACCACATCGTCATCACCTCCGGCTACTACCAGAGCGTGACCCTGCTCGGCGCCGTGCTGGCCGCGCGCCACGCCACGACCGCGGCCGTCGAGGACCCCGGCCACAACCACTTCAGGAACGTGGTCCGGCGCGCCGGGCTGGCCACCGTCCCCCTGCCGGTCGACGCGCACGGCGCCCGCGCCGACGCGCTGGTGCCGGGCACTCCGGCGGTGTTCCTCACCCCGGCCCACCACTACCCGACCGGCGTCCCGCTGCACTCCAGCCGCCGCCAGGCGCTCTACGCGTGGGCCCGCGACACCGGCGGTCTCCTGATCGAGGACGACTACGACGGAGAGTTCCGCTACGACCGCCAGCCCGTCGGCGCGCTCCAGGGGCTGGCCCCCGACCACACCGTCTACTGCGGCACCGCCTCCAAGACCCTCGCCCCCGCGCTCCGGCTGGCCTGGATGGTGCTGCCGCCCCACATCCTCCAGGAGGTCGTGCTGGCCAAGCGGGAAGCCGACCAGTACACCGAGACCCTCAACCAGCTCGTCCTCGCCGACCTGATCGCCACCTACGCCTATGACCGCCACATCCGCGCCGCCCGCCTGCGCTACGCCCGCCGCCGCGCGCTCCTGCTCGACCGCGTCGCCGCGATCCCGGGCCTCACCGCCCACGGCGTACCGGCGGGGCTCCACACCCTCGTCACCCTCCCTGACGACGGCCCCACCGAGCGGGAAGTCCTGGACCACTGCGCCGCCCACGGGCTCGCGCTCCGCGGACTCACCGAACTCCACCACGACCCCGCCGGCTCCCCGTCCGGCCTGCTGATCGGCTTCGCGGCGTCGTCCGAACGCGCCTACCCGGCCGCCCTCGACGCCCTGTCCACAGCCCTGACCTCCGCGCTTCTCCCGTAGCCCGCACACCGCGGGAGGCGGCATCGCGGCGAGGGGCCGGTACTCCCGCGTTGTCTCGGCTGCTAGGCCAGCGTGTGGTCGAGCAGGGCCTGCAGGGTGACGGCACCCAGCAGCCTGCCGTCGTCCACCACCGCGACCAGGGGGCTGCGGGTGCGGGCCATCAGCGCGGCCATCTCCAGCACCGTCGCCTTCCCTTCGGCGATCGGCAGCTCACGCTGCCGTTCGGGCAGGCACGCGCGGACCGTCCGGTCGCCCAGCCGGCGCAGGAACAGGTCGGCGTGCGCCTCGTCCACCACGCGAGCCAGCGCCGGGTCGTCCTGGCAGTAGCGCGGTACGGCCAGCAGCAGCACCTGCGTGCCGGGCAGGATGGTGAACGGGCGGCCGCTCTCGTCGAGGACGATCAACCCCGGCAGGTCGCGGTCGGCCAGCAGGCGGGCGGCCTCGATGGCGGGGGTGTCGAGGGTGACCGTGGGGAAGTCGCCGGCAAGGTCGCGCGCTCGCATGCCGTCAGCGTAACGCGCGGCAGGGTCGTGGATCAGGACCGGCCAGGACGGTCACATCAGGTAGCGCAGCCACAGGTACGGCGTGGCGAGAACGATCGACACGACCGTGACCACCAGGCCGTAGCGCGTGAACTGCCAGAAACTGATCGGGGTGCCGTTGCGGGCGGCGATGCCCACCACCACGACGTTGGCCGCGGCGCCCACCGCGGTCGCGTTGCCGCCCAGGTCGGCGCCGAGCGCCAGCGCCCACCACAGGACCTGACCGCCCTCGCCGCCGCTGGCGTTGACGAGTTGCTCGACGATCGGGCTCATCGTGGCCACGTAGGGGATGTTGTCCACGATGGCCGACAGCGCCGCCGAGCCCCACAGCAGCACCATCGTCGCCGGCCCGAGCTGTCCCTGGGTGGCCTCGACGGCCAGCCGCGAGATCTGCGCGACGACCCCGGTGTGCACCAGCGCGCCGACCATGACGAACAGCCCGGCGAAGAACACCAGCGTGGGCCACTCGACCTCGTCCAGCGCCTCCGACGTGGTCACCTTGGTGGCGGCCACCAGGACACCCGCGCCGAGAACGGCCACCACCGACGGCTCGTACAGGTGCAGCACGAAGACCGCCATCACCACGGCCAGTACGGCGAGCGACTGCCAGAGCAGTCGCCGGTCCCTGATCGCCGCACGCTCGTTCAGGCTCATGATCTCGGCGGCGCGTTCCGGGTCGTAGGAGAAGGACTCACGGAACAGCAACCGGCACACCCCGACGAACACCACCAGCAGCACCACGATGAACGGCGCCAGGTGGACGAGGAAGTCGTTGAAGGTCAGCCCGCCTCTGCTGGCGATGATGATGTTCGGCGGATCGCCCACCAGCGTCGCCGTACCCCCGATGTTGGACGCCATCGCCTCGACGATCAGGAACGGCGCCACCGGCAACGCCAGCCGTTCACAGACCAGGAGCGTCACCGGCGCGATCAGCAGCACCGTCGTGACGTTGTCGAGCAGCGCCGAGGCGCCCGCCGTGATCAGGATGAGCAGGACCATGAGCCGGAACGGCCGGCCGCGTGCCCGCTTGGCCGCCCAGATGGCCAGGTACTCGAAGGCCCCGGTCTGCTTCAGCACCCCGACGATGACCATCATGCCGAGCAGCAGGAAGATGACGTTCCAGTCGATCCCGGTCGACTCGGAGAAGAACGCGGCCTCGGCGTCGGTGGCGTGGACCAGCAGCATGATCCCCGCCCCGCCGAGCGCGGCCGCGACGCGGTGGATCTTCTCGGTGGCGATCAGCGCGTAGGCGCCCAGGAAGACCGCCACCGCCAGCCAGGCGGTCACCGCCATGCGCAGTTCGCCCGGCCCGCCGGCGCCGGGCAGGCGGCCGGGAACGTGACAGTGAGATCATCAGCGCGCATGTGTCAGCCCTTCAGCCGCATGACCTGAAAATGCCGACCAGACTTCCCGGCGCACCCGTAGGAAACGTATCAAGACCCGTCGGGATCCCGCACCCCCGCCCGTGACCCGTCGGGATCCCGCACCCCCGCCCGTGACCCGTCGGGATCCCGTACCCCCGCCCGTACGCCACTCTTCGGCCCGGGAGCGCGGGCTGGCGTCGCGGCACGTTTACGGGCGGGCCCGCACTCACGATCGGGGAGATTCCTAGCAGTCCTTGTCGCGGTCCGGCAGCGCCCCGGTGGTCAGGAACTCGGTCACGGCCTGGTCGCCGCAGGCGTTGCCGTTGGCGAGGTAGACGCCGTGGCCGCCGGAGTCGACGCTGACCATGCGGGCGCGCTGCCCGAGCGCCTGGCGCATCTTCAGCGCACCGCTGTACGGCGTCGACGGGTCACGCAGGTTCTGGATGAGCAGCACGTTGGCCGGTCCGCGCGAGCTGACCCGCACGGGCCGCTCGGCGGGCTTGACGGGCCAGTACGCGCACGGCCCCATGTTGACCGGCATGCCCGCGGTCAGCGGGTGGGCGGCCCGGTCGCGCGACACCTGACGCTCGTGCTGGGCCACCGAGTCCGGCCACTCGACGTCGTTGCACATGGTCGCGCCGGCGTGGGCGGCGGTGTTCTGCAGGGCGTCGGGGGACGGCGTGTTCGGCGGGGGGAGCTCGTCCGGGGTGGTCAGAGCGGCGCGCATGAGTCCGGCCAGCATGGGGAAGTTCGCGTCGGAGTAGAGCGCGTTGAGCATGATCTCCCGCAGCAGGTTGCCGTTCAGTTGCCCGGGGTTGGCGCCTGGCCACGCCAAGGGGCTGCGGTCCAGCTTCGCCGCGAGGTCGAGGAAGGCGCGGCGAACCGCGGCGGCGTCAGTGCCGAGGCCGTAGTCGCCGTCACGGGCCGCGGCCCAGGAGGCGAAGTCGGGGAAGCGGTCCTCCACGCCGACGGCGTAGTTGGCCAGCCACTGCCGCGCCACCCGGCGCGGATCGGGATCGTCGTTGCTGTCCAGGACGACCCGGTCGGTGCGGTCGGGGAACATGGTGGCGTACACGGCGCCCACGTAGGTGCCGTAGGAGACGCCCCAGGCGGAGATCTTCCTCTCGCCCAGCGCCGTACGGATCCTGTCGATGTCCCTGGCCTCGTTGCGGGTGCTGATGTGCCGGACGAGCGGCCCGCCGTTGCGGGCGCAGGCCTCGGCGATCCTGCGTGACCAGGCGACGTTCTCCGCGATGCCGCCGTCGGCGTCGGGGTACGGCTTGAGCCTGGTGAGCGAGAGATCGCTGGACTCGAGCCCGCACGAGACCGGCGAGCTCCTGCCCACGCCGCGAGGATCGAACCCGACGATGTCGAAGCGGTCGAGCACCTCCTGGGGCAGCCGCTTGACCAGCACGCTCGGCCGGTTCAGGCCAGGGCTGCCCGGCCCGCCCGGGATGATCAACAGGGCGCCATGGCGCAGGCCGGGCTTGGCGGTCCTGATCCGCGACACCGCCAGCGAGATCGTCGGCCCACTGGGCGCCTGGTAGTCCATCGGAACCTGGAGGGTGGCGCACTCCTGCCGCGCGTCGACCCCGCGCTCGGCCGGACAGGGCGCCCACGAGGTGGCGGCCGCCTGCGCGGGCGTGACCAGGCCCGCGGCAAGCACGGCGGCGGATGCTCCGACAGCGGCCAGTCTCGCAAGATTTCGCATGGTGGGTCCTCTTCAGTGATCGTTCGGCCTGTGTCGTCGACTCTGCCGAACCGCCGATCTCCGTCCCAGAGACCGCGTCACCGATCACCCATGACCTCGTCATGAAACGGACAGGAGGCTTCGAACCGACCACGGGAGCTCCGGGCGATCAGCGCGCGGGCCGCGCGGATCCGCCTGCCCATGCCGATAAGACGCCTATGACCAGGCCGGCTCGACGCGCTGCGGCTCACACCGCGTTCGACGAGAACAGAGCCTCGATGGGCGCCGTCGTCACCAGCCCATTCACGGCCTGAGCGAGCTCCGCATCGAGCGTGACGAACACGTCGGCCTGGAGCTGGGTCAGGGCTATGTACTCGGCGGCGTACGTGTCATCCCACCCGAGCCGGTCGGCGACCTTCCACGCCGTGCTCTGCAGGACGCGGTCGCCGAGCAGCCGGATCCGTAGCCCACGTACGTGGTCGAGCTGCCGAGCGGCGTCCTTCTTGGTCGTCTCACCGCGGCGGACCGCCTGGTACAGGAGCGACAGCAGCTGTGAGCGAAGCAGCGTCGGAGCCAGGATCTGGTGCTCATCGGGAATCACGGCCTCGTCGCGGGCCAGTCGAAGGGCCACGTCCGGCCCGATCACGTACCTGGTCAACGCGACCATCTCCTTCGCGACATGGGGACGAGCAAGGAACCTGGTACGGCACCGTCCTGCGCGGCCTGGAGGTGCCGTCCCCGCACGAACGCCCCACGCCATGATCGGCGATGGGGCGTTCGTCGAGGCGGACCCTGTCGTTCGGGAGCAGCTCGGCCACTTCGGTCAAGGCGGGCGATCTCGCATTGCTCCGGCATCACGTTCGACAAGCGTCGAGGAAGGGTCGCTGATGGCCCGCCCGCCTGGGCGTTCCGCTCACCGCCGGCACGCCGGCGTCAGTGACCGGCTCCGACGAGTTCGCCGGAGTTGTTCGCCCGGGCCGGCAGGAGCAGGGCGGTGACGACCACGGCCACGGACAGCACCGCGCCGATGATGAAGGCCAGCCGCATGCCGTCGAGGGTCGCCAGAGCCTCCGGGGCTCCCGCGGATCTCAGGGCATCGGCTCGCGCGCTCATCACGGTGATCACGAGCGCGGTGCCGAAGGCCGCGGCGACCTGCTGCAGCGTGCTCAGGATCGAGCTGCCGTGGGAGTAGAGGTGCGGGGGAACCGCGCCGAGCCCGAGCGTGAACACCGGGGTGAAGGTCGCGGCCAGACACACCATCAGCAGCGCGTGCAGACCGAGCAGCTGCCAGTACGGCATGGTCATCGTGACCTGGGTGAAGCCGGCGAGCGCGATCATGATCCCGATCGCGCCGGGGATGACCAGGACCCGGCCGCCGAACCGGTCGAACAGGCGGCCGACGGTCGGACCGAGCAGCCCCATCGCGAGGCCGCCCGGCATCACCAGGAGTCCGGTCTGCAGGGCGCTGAGTCCGCGGATGTTCTGCAGGTACAGCGGCAGCAGGATCATCGAGCCGAGCATCGACATGAAGGCCACCGACATCATGATCAGTGCGACCGTGTAGGTGCGGTGGCGCAGGGTACGCAGGTCCAGCAGCGGCACACCGCGCTTCTGCAACTTCAGCTGGCGGACGACGAAGACGGCGATGAGGAGCAGGCCGGAGGCCACGATCGCGGCGGCGAGGCGGACGTCACCGCCCTCGAACCGGCTGAGCCCGTAGACCAGGCTGCCGAAGCCCGCGGCCGCGGTCACCACGCTCAACCAGTCGACGGTGCTGAACCGGGGCTCTCCGACGTTCTTGAGCTGCTTCAGCCCGCCCCAAGCGATCACTGCGGCGATGGGGAGCACCACGGCGAACAGCAGCCGCCAGGACCCGAACTGGAGGATCACTCCCGAGACCGCCGGCCCCATCGCGGGCGCGACCGAGATGGCCAGGGTCACGTTGCCCATCACCCGGCCCCGGTCCGCCTCGGGCACCACCTGCATCAGCGTGGTCATCAACAGCGGCATCATCACGGCCGTCCCGGACGCCTGGACGATGCGGGCGCCCAGCAGCACCTCGAACGTCGGCGCGACCGCGGCCAACGCCGTGCCGAGCAGGAACAAACCCATCGCCGTGGTGTACGCGCGACGGGTGGACACCCGCTGCAGGAACCAGCCGGTGACCGGGATGACCGCGGCCATGGTCAGCATGAAGGCGGTCGAGAGCCACTGCGCGGTCTGCTCGGTGATGTGCAACGCGCCCATCAGCTTCGGGATCGCGTTGATCATGATCGTCTCGTTGAGGATGACCACGAAGGTGGCGAGCACCAGCAGCCGGATCACGGGCGGAGTGCGGCCCGCAACGGCGGGCGCGGATGTGGCGGGTGAGTCGAGCTGTGGGCTGGACACGGATACCTCGATCGGGGTCGTCGGACATGATGGTCATGGCTGGGGCCCAGCCTCGGGTCGCACTAGCAGTCGTGGTCATACAAAGACTGACCGACACCACCGACAAAACTCATCGACCGCGCTCCACCTTGCGGCAAGTGACGCGAAATGTCACCCGGTTTTCACCTGTGGTCACCCTCGAGTCAGGGAACCTCTCCGGCTGGCCTTCCCCTGGTCAGGCCGGCTGTCCCGGGGGTCTGGCCGGTGAGATACCGCAGTCGCTTCGCGCGGGGCCGAAGCTGCCCGCGCGCAAGGCGAAAGTTCACGGCGAACCGGGCACGCGCCAGATCTGTCGCTCCGACAAGCACGAAGTCTTGGCCATGACGTTCACCCGACCAGAACCTCAGGGCCGGCGGTTCGCGTCCGAGGGGACACTCGGGCTGCCAAGGCTCCACCCACGTGATCGTTGCTTGGAAATGGGGCGTTCATGAGCGGGTTCTCCCTGCGGCGTCCTGATCGCTGCCCGAAGCGGCTTCGCTCGTTTCCCGCACTTCTGGAGAAGAAGGCCCGCGACGGGACCAGGCCTCCTGGATCATCCGGTAGTCGATGACGGTGATGTTCTGTTGGCGGAAGAGATCGCGGGTGGCGGGCGAGGTGAGGAATTCGTGATCGGTTCGGCGTACGCGCCACCCAGGGTCGATCGCCCGGGTCGGTGGGGTGCCGAGGCTCGGATGCACCGCCCATTCACTGAGCCCGGCCGGTAGCTCGCACAACAGGCGTGTGTAGCGAGCCGTCTTGTCCTCCAGGGGAAGGGAGAAGCTGTCGAGGAAGGGGTTGTCGATGACCGGCAGACCCTGTTCGCGCATCCTGCGCCGCCCCGATTCCAGCCATACCCGAACGGCCAGGCCGTACTCGGCGGCCAGCATCACGGTCATGTCGAGAATGTCGTCACGCCCTCCGTCGGCCAGGCAGTGGAAGTCCAGATGCGTTGGCGCGAGCCCGGCGTCCAGGACGGTGTCGATCTGTGCCCGGAACTCGCGTTCGACCTCGTCGAGGCGGGCACGGGCGAGCAGCGCGGCACGTCCGTCGGGTGTGGCGACGAACAGCCGGCCCTGATCGTCGACGAGCGAGCGCGCCTTCTCCGGTGCGGTCAACGGTCCCCACCTGTAATCGGCGGCGTCACAGACCAGGGTGAGGTGGATGCCGAAGGGGATCTCCGGTCGACGGCGGAGCTGGACCATGGCATGCCGCGCGGCCGGGCAGGGGACCATCAGGCTGCAGGAACTGGCGATTCCCCTGTCGATCGAGTCGATCACCGCGATGTTGATGGCCTCGTTCATACCCAGGTCGTCGCAGTTGACGATGAGCACGCGAGCATCAGGGGAAAAGCCCAGCAGTTCGCTGGAGAGGATCGGCTCCGTGGGATGCCCATGCATGGGCAAAGCATGGCTGTTCGAGATCGCCCGGTGCACGCGGATTTCGCGCCTTTGCTCCATGCGGGGCAGTGCAAGATCCTTTCACCTACCTTGTCGGGACGCCGGTCCGGCCGCGCCGGCAAAGATCGCCTTTGATGGGAAAGGCGCATGTCACCGACCGGCTAGTGTGACCGTCCGATCACGCTCAGCTACCGTCCGCGTCTGAAGGATCACGTAGCGCGACAGGTTTCGATCGGAGTCCTCTCATGTCCCTCCCCCCGCAGGTACTGCCGGCCGCCGTGGCACTGACACTCCCTCTCGCCCTCGGCGTCACCCCCGCGAGCGCCACACCGCCGCTCTCGGCGTCGACGCGGAGCCAGGCCCACGGCCCGCAACCGCTGCCGCGGGAAGCCGTCGCCTCTCCCCCCGGGAGCGGCCCCGCTGAATCGGCGAAGGTCCGCTCTTCCTCACGGCTGACCGCGGATGACGCCTACCAGCAGGACTGCCTCAAGGCGCACAACACCTATCGCGCGCGGCACGGGGTACCCGCGATGTGGACTGAGCCGGAGGGCCTGGAAGCGGCCAAGAAATCCGCTGCCTACTACGCCGACAAGGGAGCCATCGACCACAGCTCACCTTTCAAGAACGGCCGCGGGGAGGCGCTGTCCTTCTTCTCGACCGCCAACTCCGGCGCGGTGACCTCGTGCGCCGACACCGTGAAGGGCTGGTACGACGGGATCAGGCACTACGACTTCAACAAGCCCGGGTACTCCTTCGACACCGGCTGGTTCACGCAGGTGGTGTGGAAGTCCTCAACCCAGCTGGGCTGCGCGCATGCCACCAGGCAGGCATCCGGCCGGTTCGACACGTACGTCGTGTGCCTCTACAACCCGCCCGGCAACCTCCTCGGGAACGACGGGGCCCACTTCAGGGACAACGTCCCTCGGCCTGTCAGGTAACCCGTCCGGTCCACGAACGGCCCGCCGCTCCCCGCCTGCCGACCGCCTGGCGCCGCTGCGTACGAACGAGAGCACCCCCCGTCCATCAGCGAGAGGACGGGGGCGCTGCGCTTCCCAGCGCTGATCAGCCGCGAGGTCGTAAGCGCTGCTCGAGGGCGTAAGTCAACCACTGGCGCAGGACGTCGGGAGTGGCTGTGCACTGGGCGGCATCGAGGATGGCCTTTTGGGACAGTCGGTCGGTGAGCAGCAGCATGACCTCGTGGGCCTCCAGGCCAGCGGGCCGGAGACGATGTAGCCCTCGCCGTCGTCAGGAACAGCTCGGCCAGTGACCTACTCGCCTCGTCGTCCAGGTTGTTGGTGGTGGTGACTGCTGGATCAGGCGGTGGCGTTCGGCCTCGGGTAGCTGTTCTCCTTCTGGCCAGGCGGACAGGTGGGCGCGGCAACGGGGCCAGATCGGCACCCGGATGTCGACGAAGTTTGACGGCGTACGGCACGAGTAGATCCCGATGACGCAGGCCGGCTTCTACCACATGACCCCGGTGTACGAAGAACTGCCGCGTGGCAGGAGGAGACATCCGGGGACCTGCTGCCGGACGCGCAGTCGCACATGCGCACGCTGGAGGAGAGGAGCGGCGTCCCGATTTCTGCCATCGGTGTATGGGATCGCCCTTCCGCTCCCAGCGTTAACAGTTTGTGTAGTCTCAATACAGTTGCGTCGAGTGATCGTAGAGATGTACCTTTGCGGCGTAGCCAGAGCCTTTGGCGGCGGGATTCGTAACGGCTATTGGATCAGGAAAAGCCGTGCCCCGGGCGGCATGCAGAGCAGAGGCGGACCCGGGGCTTACGAGACCCAGCATACCCCGAGGCGTCGCTGCACGTCAGCCATGACTTCGGAGGTGCCGTCTTGCATACCGAACTGCCCGGATGGGTTGAGCGGGTGATCTCCGTACCGCGCTTCGCCCCGTATCTCGGCGCGCTCTCGGGCGATCGTCTGGTCGCGTGGGACTTGTATCAGTGGAACGTTCAGGTGTCCGAGGCGTTTTACGGGCCGCTGCACTGCCTGGAGATTTGCCTGCGCAACGCCGAGCACGACCGGCTGCGGAACCGGTTCGGGATGGACGATTGGTGGCGGGTGGCTCCTCTGGACGAGTACGAGGCGGCCAAGGTCGCCGCGGCGAAGCAGAAGCTGGCCAGGAAGGGCGTAAGCCCGCCCTTCGCCGACGACGTGGTCACCGAGCTGTCGTTTGGCTTCTGGGTGTCGCTTCTGAGCCGAAAGTACGACCGGCACTTGTGGGTCCCGGCTCTGCACCGGGCGTTCCCGTACTATTCGGGCAGGAGAGAGTCGCTGCGCGACAATCTGCAGACCATGGTCTTTCTGCGTAATCGCATCATGCATCACGAGCCGATCCATCACCGGCATCTGGCAGCGGACCATGCCAAGATCTACAAGTTGCTCGGCTACGTGGAGCCGCAGTTCGTCGGTTGGCTGCGAGCCTTCGACCGGGTGCCGGAGGTGCTGACTCGCCGACCGGAAGGGACGAGACGTTGACCTCTCCGCAGGGTTTCGTCTCCCGGACCGAGATCGCGCGACTGGCTCAGGTAAAACGCCCCGCCGTGAGCAATTGGGAGCGCCGTCACCAGGATTATCCCCGGCCGCAGCTCGTCGAAGGAGAGCAATTGTTTGCGGTCGAGGCGGTGCTGGAATGGCTCGACCAGCGGAGGATCGCGAGCAACGCGCTCCTGCCGGAAGAGCGGCCAGGCGCGACTTTCGGCGAACGGTTCCGCAGGAATCTCGCAGGACCAGCAGCACAGATGCCGCAGGCCCGCCCGGCAGCCAGGCGTGAGCACCCAGCGACAACCGACTTGTGGCGGACGCTCGAGCGGTTGAGAGGCACATACGACGTCGTCCGTTATCGCGATCTGGTGCTCAGCCTGATCTATACGCGAGCGCACGATCGAGATGGGTGGTCATCTGTTCTCACAGGCAGCCGAAGCGATGCGACAGCCCTGATGAGCTCCATCGTCAACAAGCTCGGAACCGGCGACACTCTGTCACCCGTCGCCTTCAATGTGGGCGCGAAGATCCCCGTGGAGCTCGTCGAGTTCGCCGACGCCGCGGTTAGCGACATGGGCGGCGCCGCAGCTTTTCGCGCTCTGCTGGATCGCTTCGCCACGTTGGAGGGCAGACGCGGTGGGGAGTTCTACACGCCCCCTTCCATCGTCCGCGTCTTGGTGGACGCCCTCACCGCCGAGGCGCCCGGGGAGATCTACGATCCATGCTGCGGCTCGGGGGAAATACTGCTCGCCGCAGCTCTTCGAGCCCCCGGCCTCACCGTTCACGGCGACGCTCTCAATGCCGAGGCCCTGGCCCTGGCAAAGATGAACATGACGCTGCACGGCATCGACGCTCGGCTCGGCAGGCAGTCGCTCGACGTCCTGAGCCGTCCTGATCAACCCTCGTCTAGTTATTCCTACATCGTCGCGAACCCTCCGTTCGGCATACGCGATTGGTCCCGGGAAGATCCGGCGCTGAATAGGTCCTGGCTCTACGGACCACCGCCCCGCGGCAACGCGGATTTCGCGTGGTTGCAGTTCGTGCTGGAGCGGCTGTCGCCGGGTGGGCGCGCCGCGGTCGTCATGCCAGCTGGAGCCGCCTTCCGCGGGGGACGCGAGCGCGTGATCCGGCAGGCTATGGTGGCGGACGGCTGCATCGAATCGGTGATAGCACTGCCTCCGATGCTCTTCTACGGCACGGCGATCGGCGCCACGATATGGGTCCTGCGCCGGTCTCCGAATCCGCGGGAGGAGCTTCTCCTGGTGGACGCAACTGGGCTGGGCCGGTTGTCACAGCGTGCTCAGCGAGAGCTTTCGGAGGAGGACCACGAGGCGATTCGCGATGTTCTCGCAAACTTGCGTGCGGGTGTGATCCCGGCCCACGAGTCGTTGCCCACCGCCGTCGTGACTGCTGAGGATCTGAGCAGAAGTGACTATGACCTCACTCCCGGAAAGTACGTTCTCAGGGAGCCCACCGCCAGGACGGACGATGGCCGTCGAGGCATCGAGACGCTGCTTCGTGAGCTAGATCGGCTACATGAGCAGGGGGCGAGGGCGGACATGGTGATGGGTCAGGTGATCGGGCGAGCTCAGATCCTCGAATCTCCGGTTCGCGAGTTGCCGCTGGGCTGGCGCGAAGTAAGCCTTGCCGCCATTAGCGAACTCACCGCAGGTCCCTCCGCCCGTGCCTCGGACGACGGGTCCGTGGGCGTCGTCAAACCGCGCAATCTCGTCGGCGGACGCATCTCAGGAGCCTTCGATCGCATAGACGAGGACACAGCCGGCAAGCTGGAGAGCTATCGGCTCACGGAGGGCGACATCGTCTGCACGCGGACCGGGGTGATCGGCCGACACGCCCTCGTGACCTCCGCGCACCAAGGGTGGGTGTGCGGCACAGGACTGATCAGGATTCGTCCCAAAGAGGGGGTTGACCCAAAGTATCTGAGCGACTATCTGAACTCCCCATTGGTGCGTAACTGGCTGACTCGCAATTCTGCCGGGAGCGTGCTTCCCAGCATCAACACCCGCGTCCTGGGAACCTTGCCTGTGGTGCTTCCCCCTGCGGAGGCGCGGGGGGCGATCGGTCGTGCCCTCCAAGCCTTGAGCGACAAGATCGCCACGCATGAGCAGATCGCACGGACCACCGCGGCACTCCGGGACGCGCTGCTTCCTCTCCTGATCTCGGGGCGAGCCATCCCCCCCGAGTGAAACGCCTCAGGCGATCGTGTGGATGGCGGCGGTCACAGGGGCCAGTCGAGGGTCTCGTACAGGGCCTGGCCCTCGGTGGCGGGTCGCCAGGATGGAAAGCGCTGATCAAGGTAACGCTCGGGGATACGGTCGAAGTACGGCTTGGCTGTGCAAACGGCGCACCCTACCTGCGTAGAAGACCTACGGTGATCAGCCAGATGGGGCGCCAGGGCTTGGAAACCCAGGGCCTGGGGGTGAGCTGCTACCCGGTTCTCCAAGTCACTGCAAGGCCAACGCAGCAAAGCGGGAGGAGTCGTAACTCCTCCCGCTTTGCTGTGAAGTGTCCGAGGGGGGACTTGAACCCCCATGCCCCGCAAAGGGCACTAGCACCTCAAGCTAGCGCGTCTGCCTATTCCGCCACCCGGACTTGGTGCCTGCACGCGGGACCGTCATCCCGCGTCGGCTCAGTAAGGTTAGCAAACTCTGCGGGGTGCGTCATACCGTGTTTCCTCGAGACCTGATCGAAGGAGTCCGCATGACCGCGCGCACCGGCGAGGACGAGGTCGTCGACCTCTGCCGCGACCTGATCCGCATCGATTCGAGGAACGCCGGCGACAACGCCGGTCCGGGTGAGAGGAAGGCCGCGGAGTACGTGGCCGAGAAGCTCGCCGAGGTGGGCCTGGAGGCGCTGATCCTCGAGAGCGACGACCGCAGGGCCAACGTGGTCGCCCGGATCGAGGGAGAGGACCCGGGCAGGGGCGCGCTGCTGCTCCACGGGCATCTGGACGTCGTGCCGTTCGACGCGGGCGACTGGCGGCACCACCCGCTGTCGGGGGAGATCGACGACGGGTGCGTCTGGGGCAGGGGCGCCGTCGACATGAAGAACATGGACGCGATGATCCTGGCCGTGGCCAGGCAGCGGGTGCGGGAGGGGCGCAGGCCGCCGCGTGACGTGGTGCTGATGTTCACCGCCGACGAGGAGGCGGGTGGCGCCTACGGCGCCAACTGGCTGGTGGACAACCATCCGGGGCTGTTCGAGGGCGTCACGGAGGCGATCGGCGAGGTCGGCGGGTTCAGCGTGTCGCTGGGCGATGACCGGCGCCTGTATCTCATCGAGGCCGCCGAGAAGGGCATGGCCTGGATGCGGCTGACGGCCAAGGGCCGCGCGGGTCACGGTTCGATGCTCAACGGCGACAACGCCGTCACCGAGCTCGCCGACGCCGTGGCGCGCATCGGCCGCCACGAGTGGCCGGTACGGCTGACGCCGACCGTGAAGCGGCTGCTGGAGGAGCTGGAGATCGGCCCGGAGGACGTCGACAAGCTGGGCCCGATGGCGCGCATGATCGGCGCGGTGCTCCGTAACACCGCCAACCCGACGATGTTCCAGGGCGGCTACAAGGCCAACGTGATCCCGCAGAGCGCGGAGGCGGTGGTGGACGGGCGGTTCCTGCCCGGGTTCGAGGAGGAGTTCTTCGCCACGATCGACGAGCTGCTGGGGCCGAACGTGTCGAGGGAGTTCGTGCAGCACCAGGTGGCGCTGGAGTTCCCGTTCGAGGGACGACTGGTGTCGGCGATGGCCGAGGCGCTGGTCGCGGAGGACCCGGCCGCGAAGGCCGTGCCGTACGCGCTGTCGGGAGGCACGGACCTGAAGGCCTTCAGCCGGCTCGGCATCTCCGGGTACGGCTTCGCGCCGCTGCGCCTTCCGGCGGACCTGGACTTCTCCGGGATGTTCCATGGGGTGGACGAGCGGGTGCCGGTCGATTCGCTCCAGTTCGGGGTGCGGGTGCTTGACCGATTCCTGGGACTCTGCTGAAAAGCCCTTGCGACCACCTTGGGTGCTGCTACGGTTACGGACCGTTGAGGGGTGAGTCCACGGACCGGCCTCACAGATGAGGTCGGTTTCTGGCTCGGGAGGTCACGTGGCACGCATGCCGGTGCGGCAGTGGAGGGCGTATGCCCTCCCTGCTCGGCGCGTGCCCGTGACTGTTTCAGAGGAGCGCGTGACCACCGATCGGGCCGCCCGGATGGCGCGGTTCGCGGCCGGCGCCTGCTCGGTCATCGCACGAGCGCTGACGGTGGGCGGCCTGCTGGCCGCCGGTTGGCTGCTCGCCACGCTCTTCGGTCTGCTCACCGCCACTCCGGCGGCCGCGGAGACCACCCCGGCTGCCGCGGATGTCACGTCGGCAGCGCAGACCACTCCGGCTGCCGCGGATGTCACGTCGGCGGCCGCAGGGATCACTCCGGCTGCCGCGGAGACCACCGCGGCGACAGGAGCCGACACCCCTCAGGCCGTCGCCGGATTCCCCACGGCAGGCGGCACCGCCTTGGTGATGGACACCGCCGAGGCCATGGCCGGAGCTGAAGTCGACGGGCTGACCAGCCAGTCGAAGCCCGGCTTCCCCGCACCTTCCACCGCGGGCAAGAGCATGGGCGCCAAGGGTTTGGCCCCCAACAGCGGTGGCAACGGCCCGTTCGGGCCGGGCATGGGGGACCTCGCGCGGTCCTGTGTCGACCCGCGCGAGACGGCTCAGCGCGCCCCGCTGGCGTGCGTGCTGCCCCCGGTCTTCCGCACAGCGGCGGACGACCCTTCGTTCTCACCTGACTGATTCCGCTCGAAGCCGGAGCGTGGGCCGAGTCCCCTCCGCGGAGCGTGTGCTTTCACCGGTCAGATCTGGTTCGCGACCTTTCCGAGGTCTCCGCTGTGCGCGGTCGTCGTCACGACCTCGCTCGGCCTCGGCTGCCCGCGAACTGTCAGGTAATCCCCCCAGAACCACTAGGAGCATTCATCATGCGTACGTGGGCCAAGGCTTCGACTCCCGCGGCTCTGCTCGCGGTGGCGGTCATGTCCTTCGGTGGCGGCACCGCCGCCGCCGACACCTCCGGAGACTCCTCCATCGGTGGTGGCAACCAGGTCAACCTGCCGATCTCGCTTCCCGTCGACATCAGCGGCAACTCGATCGCCGCGGCCGGCGACTCGACCGCGACCTCCCAGGGCGGGGCGTCGGTCGAGAACGTCGGGAACACGGGCATCCCGAACAGGACGTCGGGCAACAGCAGCATCCTCGGCGGCAACCAGGTCAACGCGCCGATCAACGCCCCGATCAACGCCTGCGGCAACGCGCTGTCGCTGTTCGGCAGTTCCCAGGCGGGCTGCAAGGGCGGCGCCTCCGTCAAGAACGTCGGCAAGGGCGGCGCGGGGGGCAACAGGACCTCCGGCGACAGCAGCATCCTGGGCGGCAACCAGGTCACCGCGCCGATCAACGCGCCGATCAATGCCTGCGGCAACGCGCTGGCCATCTTCGGCGACGCCACCGCGGGCTGCAAGGGCGGCGCCTCGGTGAAGAACGTCGGCAAGGGCGGCGCGGGGGGCAACACCACCTCGGGCCGGAGTTCCGTGCTCGGCGGCAACCAGGTGATCGCGCCGATCAGCGGCCCGATCAACATCTGCGGCAACGCGGTGGCGGTGTTCGGCCAGGCGTTCGCCGGCTGCAAGGGCGGGTCGAGCGTCACCAACCGCCCGGGCAAGCCGGGCCACGGCTACCACAGGACGCCGGGCCGTCCTGGCTCCTCGGGCAACGACACCGACGGGCGCTTCAGCGCCGGCAGCGGCAACCAGGTGATCGCCCCGATCAGCCTGCCCATCACCGCCTGTGGCAACGCGGTCGGCAACGCCGCCGCCGGTTGCAAGGGCGGCAGCTCGGTCGAGAACACCGCCGCGGGCAGCGGCGCCGGTGGCAACACCACCTCGGGGCGCTCGGGCGTGCTGTCGGGCAACCAGGTGATCGCGCCGATCACCGCTCCGGTCAACGTCTGCGGCAACGCGGTCGCCGTTCTCGGCCAGGCCTTCGCCGGTTGCAAGGGCGGCGTGTCGGTGAAGAACGGCGGCAGGGGCGCGGGTGGCAACACCACCTCCGGACGCTCGGGCGTGCTGTCGGGCAACCAGGTGATCGCGCCGATCACCGCGCCGATCAACGCCTGCGGCAACGCGGTGGCGGCGCTGGGCCTGTCCGAGGCCCAATGCAGGGGCGGCGCGTCCGTCTCCCCGCACAACGGCGTCGGCGGCGGCGGCAACACCACGTCCGGCCGGTCCGGCGTCCTGGCGGGCAACCAGGTGATCGCGCCGATCACCGCTCCGGTCAACGTCTGCGGCAACGCGGTCGCCGTCCTGGGTGACGCCGCGGCGGGGTGCCTCGGCGGCGCCAGGGTGGGCCGGCCGGTCGGCGACGGCCCCAGCGCCTTCGGCTGGACGCGCACCAGCGGCAGGATGGCCGGCGCGAAGGCCGGCGGCCTGCTGCCCGCCATGCCTGCCGTACCCGCCATGGCCGGCGTGAAGGATGTGGGCAACCTCACCCAGCAGATGAGCGGCTCGGGCCTGCCCGCCCTGCCGGTGGTCGGTGACCTCACCGGCACGCTCGGCCTGCCCGCGCTGCCTGGTCTGCCCGGCCTGCCGGGGCAGCCCGCCACGCCCGCCATGCCCGCCGTACCCACCGTGCCCGCTCTGCAGCAGGGCGAGGGCGCTCCCGCCGGCACCAACCCCGGCTCGGCTCTCGGTCCGGCCGGCTCGCTGGTCGCCTCCACCCCGGTGGGCGGGGCGGTCGGCTCGGCCGCCAAGTCCCTGCCCGTCGGCGACCTCGGTCTGATGAGCGCCGCTCAGCCGGCCGGCGTCACCGGGATGACCTCCAACGCGCTGCTGGCGCTGGTCATGGGCGCCATGTTCGCCGTCTCCGCCACGCTGTTCGCGACGACCCGCCGTATTCGTTTCGGCAAGAAGTAGCCATCGCACCACCCGCGTCCGGCGGGTGAACACCAAAGGATCGTCTGCCCGCTCCAAACCGGGGGCGGGCACAGGTCCGTCGTCCCCTCGCGGGACCCATGACACTTTGCCCGGCCGTGCCAGCGGGAACGGGCAAAGGCGAGACGCTTTGCCCGTTCTGGGGGGCGCGGCCCCAGGGCGGGCAAAGCCATGTCACAACGTGCTGCGGACCCGGATAACCTTGCGACGGAGCCGCACATGCCGGCTGCCATCGGGGTGCAGCCGCACTCTGGCGAGCTCCCACTGTCCGTATTCAGCATGTTCGGTCAGCAGCTGACGTGCGGCTTCACGCGAAGTGTCGCGTGGGATATAGACGTCCATGTAGGAGTAGGCCAGCACAGCGATTAGTCTCCAGGGTGAGTTAGGGAGCGATGGCACTCACTCGGCCTTATTCTGCGTCCTTGAGTGAGACGGTGGCCCCCGGGGAAGGAAAAACCCTCGGCACGGGTTACCTTTCAGATCTGTGCCCGCTCCCGGCAGGGGGATACGCAAGCGAACAGCGAGGTAGGAAGCAGCGTGCCAGCCAACAACGGCAGCGCCGGCGGAAATCGCCTGGTGATCGTCGAGTCGCCGGCCAAGGCGAAGACGATCGCGGGCTACCTGGGGCGCGGATACATCGTCGAATCCAGCATCGGCCATATCCGTGACCTGCCGGAGAAGGCGGACGACATCCCCGAGAAGTTCAAGGGGGAGGCCTGGGCACGCCTCGGCGTCAACGTCGACCACGGTTTCGAGCCGCTGTACGTCGTCAACCCCGACAAGAAGGCTCAGGTCAGCAAGCTCAAGCAGCTCCTGAAGGACGCCGACGAGCTCTACCTCGCCACTGACGAGGACCGCGAGGGCGAGGCCATCGCGTGGCACCTGCGCGAGGTGCTCAAGCCGAAGGTGCCCGTGCACCGCATGGTGTTCCACGAGATCACGCCCCAGGCGATCCGGGAGGCCGTCGCCAATCCGCGCGACCTCAACCTGCGGTTGGTCGACGCCCAGGAGACGCGCCGCATCCTCGACCGCCTCTACGGCTACGAGGTCAGCCCGGTGCTGTGGAAGAAGGTCAAGCCCCGCCTGTCCGCGGGCCGCGTGCAGTCGGTGGCGACGCGGCTCGTGGTGGAGCGCGAGCGCGACCGGATGGCGTTCACCGCCGCTCACTACTGGGACCTTTCCGCGCTGTTCGACTCCAACAAGCCGGAGGAGACGCCGCGCGACTTCACCGCCACGCTGACCGGCGTCGACGGCAAGCGCGTCGCGCAGGGCCGCGACTTCGGGCCCGACGGGCGGCTCAAGAACGCCAGCGTGCTCCACCTGTCCGAGCAGGCCGCCGCCGAGCTGGCCGGACGGCTGCGCACCGCGTCGTTCGCCGTCGAGTCGGTGGAGCGCAAGCCGTACACCCGCAAGCCGTACGCGCCGTTCCGGACGACCACGCTGCAGCAGGAGGCCAGCAGGAAGCTGGGCTTCTCCGCGAAGTACACGATGCAGGTGGCGCAGCGGCTGTACGAGAACGGCTTCATCACCTACATGCGTACCGACAGCATCACGCTGTCGGAGACGGCGGTCGCGGCCGCCAGGTCGCAGGCCATCAAGCTGTACGGCTCGGCGTACGTGCCCGACAAGCCACGCGTCTACGCCAGCAAGGTGAAGAACGCCCAGGAGGCGCACGAGGCGATCCGCCCGTCCGGTGAGGAGTTCCGCACGCCCGGCGAGACCGGGCTGAGCGGTGACATGTTCCGCCTGTACGAGCTGATCTGGCAGCGGACCGTGGCCTCGCAGATGAAGGACGCGGTCGGCGAGTCGGTCACGGTGAAGGTGGCGGGCGGCGGCGCGGAGTTCACCGCCACGGGCCGGACGATCACCTTCCACGGCTTCCTGAAGGCCTACGTCGAGAGCGCCGACGACCCGTCGACCGACCGTGACGACTCCGAGAAGCGGCTGCCGAACCTGGCGGAGGGCGACGCGCTCGGGCTGACCAGGCTCGACGTGTCGGGTCACTCCACCAAGCCGCCGGCCCGCTACACCGAGGCGTCGCTGGTCAAGGAGCTGGAGGATCGGGAGATCGGCCGTCCTTCGACGTACGCGTCGATCATCGGTACGATCCTCGACCGGGGCTACGTGTTCAAGAAGGGCACCGCGCTGGTGCCCTCCTTCCTGGCCTTCGCCGTGGTGAACCTGCTCGAGCAGCACTTCGGCAACCTCGTCGACTACGACTTCACCGCCGAGATGGAGAAGGTCCTCGACGACATCGCCAACGACCGGGCCGAGCGCGTTCCCGAGCTGCGCCGCTTCTACTTCGGTCACGAGGGCGACGAGGGCCTGAAGGAGATGGTCACCGACCTCGGCGAGATCGACGCCAAGGAGATCAGCTCCTTCCCGATCAAGGACAGCGACATCGTGATCAGGGTGGGTCGCTACGGCCCCTACCTCGACCGCGAGGGCGTGCGCGTCAACATCCCCGAGGACATGACGCCCGACGAGCTGACCGCCGAGAAGGCCGAGGAGCTGTTCGCCAGGCCGACCGGCGACCGCGAGCTGGGCAGGGACCCGGTGACCGGCAACATGATCGTCGCCAAGGACGGGCGTTTCGGGCCGTACGTGACCGAGATCCTGCCCGAGGCCAACGACGACGCCAAGAAGCGCACCAGGAAGGCCGACGCGCCCAAGCCGCGCACGAGCTCGCTGTTCAAGTCGATGTCGCTGGACACGGTCACGCTGGAGGACGCGCTCAGGCTGCTGTCGATCCCGCGCGTGGTCGGCGTGATCGACGACGAGGAGGTCACCGCGCAGAACGGCAAGTTCGGTCCCTACATCAAGAAGGGCACCGACTCGCGGTCGATCGGCTCGGAGGAGGAGCTGCTCACGATCACGATCGAGCAGGCCAAGGAGCTGTTCGCGCAGCCCAAGCAGCGCGGTCGCCGTACGGCTGCCGCCGCGCCGCTGCGCGAGCTGGGCGAGGACCCCAACTCCAAGAAGCCGGTCGTGGTCAAGGAGGGGCGTTTCGGGCCCTACGTCACCGACGGGGAGACCAACGCCTCGCTCCGCAAGGGCGACACGGTCGAGGACATCACCATCGAGCGGGCCGCCGAGCTGCTGGCCGAGCGGCGTGAGCGGGCGCCCGCGGCGAAGAAGGCTCCGGCCAAGAAGAAGACGACCACGACGACGAGGAAGAAGCCTGCCGCCAAATCGTGACCGGTGAATTGTCGGTCACCGATCGTAAGCTGACGGGGTGATCCGGCAGCCGGTCAGCAGAGCGGTTTCAGCCGGGCATGGCGCGTGCCGTGCCCGGTTCGTCGTTCCGTCGTTCACCGTGCGTGGGCGGGTGCCGCCTGGGCGTACGGGTGCGCGCGCGAACGGGGCCGCGGGGAGCGGGGGCGCGCGTGGGCCGACACCGCGCGATCTCCCCGGCCGAACCTGCCTGCGCGGGGAGTCCACAGGTATTACCCTCAGGCCACGAACAGCCGGGCATATCAGACTCCCGACCTCAACCCCCCTGGATACCCTGACACCATGACCGTCCGCAGACCGGCGCATGTGCTGGACATCTCATCTTTCCGCAGGCTGTGGATGGCCATGTCCGCGAGCAGCCTGGGCGACTGGCTCACCCTTCTCGCGTTGACCGTGCTGGCCACGCAGGTCACCGCGGCGAACGGCTACCAGTCGCAGGCGGCGGCCGTCGGCGGGGTGTTCCTCGCCAAGCTGCTGGCCGCGCTGCTGCTGGGCCCGCTGGCGGGCCCGATCGGCGTCCGGCTCGACCGGCGCATGACGATGCTCGTCGCCGACCTGGCCAGGCTCGCGCTGGTGGCGTCGGTGCCGCTGGCCGGCAGCTACACGTGGGTGGTGGCCGCGGCCTTCCTCGTCGAGTGCGCGGCCCTGTTCCGGGGGGCCGCGAGCGACACCGCAGTGCCCGCGCTGGTGCCCACGGAGCGGCTGGAGGAGGCGACCAGGCTTGGCGTCCTCGTGACGTACGGCACGGCGCCGGTCGCCGCGCTGCTGTTCACCGTGCTGACCGCGGCGGGGCAGTGGATGGTGGCCGGGAGCGCGCTCGCCTACCTGGTGTCGGCCACGCTGGTGTTCACGCTGCGCGGGCTGCCCAGGCGCGGCGGCGCCGTCGCGACGCCTTCGGTGCGCGAAGGCTGGCGGGGCGTGGGCGCCGACCGGCGCGCGCGCGGTGTGCGCGCGGGGCTGCTGGCCACGGTGGCCGCGGGCGGCGCGCTCGTCGGTGTCAGCGTGCTGGCCGGCGCGGTGGCCTACGGGGTGGTGGTCGGGGCGCTCGGCGTGGGCGTCGCGATCGGATTGTTCTTCGGTTCTCGGGTTCTGACACAGCTGTCGCGGCTGCGCCTGCTGGGGGTCTCGGTCGTCGCGGTGGGTGCTGCGCTGGGGGTGATCGCGCTCGTCGGTGACCGGTCCGTGGTGGTCATGCTCACGGTGGCGCTCGGCCTGTGCGCGGGCGTCGCCTGGCGGGTCGGCATGGACGTCCTGCGGGGCGCCTTCATGGAGCCGGTCGCCAGGGTGACGCTGCTGCTGGTGGCGGCCGTGGTCGCGCCCGCGGCGGGCCTCGCCGGAGGTGCCGTGCTGGCGCTGCTCGCCGTGGGCGGCCTGGTGATGGTCGGCGGCGCCCTGGCGTTGCGGCGGGTGGACGACAGGAAGGGTGTGTCACTCTCGGAGGACCTGCTCGCCGCGCTGCGTGGTGAGCGTTACACACCGGGGGATGTGGAAGAAGTGCCGGGGGTGTTCATCGCCTTCGAGGGCGGAGAGGGTTCGGGCAAGACCACGCAGTCGCGACTGCTGGCGATCTGGCTGCGCGACCAGGGGTACGACGTGGTGCAGACCAGAGAGCCCGGCTCGACCAAGATAGGTATGCGGTTGCGCGCGATCCTGCTGGACGCGGCGGAGAAGGGCCTGTCGCCCAGGGCGGAGGCGCTGCTCTACGCTGCCGACCGCGCCGAACACGTGGAGAAGGTCATCGGTCCAGCGCTGGAGCGAGGCGCGTTGGTGATCACCGACCGTTACGTCGACTCCTCGCTCGCCTACCAGGGGGCGGGCCGGTCGCTCGACCCCGCCGACGTGGCCGGCGTCAACGCCTGGGCGACCAAGGGGCTGGTGCCGCGCCTGACGGTGCTGATCGACACCCCGCCGTCGATCGGGCTGACCCGGCTGGGCGGCGCGGCCGACCGCATCGAGTCGGAGCCGCTGGACTTCCACGAGCGGGTGCGCAAGGAGTTCCGCAAGCTCGCCGCGGCGGCGCCCGAACGCTACCTCGTGGTCGACGGCACGCTGCCGCTCGACGAGATCAGCAGGACCGTCCAGGACCGGGTGCGCGACATCCTGCCCGACCCGGTGCCGAGCGAGTCCGAAGACATCACCGGCACGATGCCCGCCATCCGCGACTAACCTTGTCCCGGTGAGCGTCTTCGACGACCTGGTGGGCCAGGAGCAGGCTGCTGCCGTTCTCTCGCGGGCCGCTCTCGCCGCCGCCGAGGTGGTGGGGGGCGGGCGCGGCGCGGGCATGACGCACGCCTGGCTCTTCACCGGGCCGTCCGGGTCCGGCCGCGAAGACGCGGCGCGCGCCTTCGCCGCCGCGCTGCTGTGCCCGTCGGGCGGGTGCGGCCACTGCGAGCAGTGCCATCAGGTGATGATCGGCTCCCACCCCGACCTGGAGGCGGTCAAGCCCGAGGGCCTGTCCTACAGCGTCAAGCAGACCCGCGAGCTCATCCTGCGGGCCGCCGGCGCCCCGACCCAGGGCCGCTGGCGCGTGATCCTCTTCGAGAACGCCGACAGGGTCACCGAGTCGGCGGCCAACGCGCTGCTCAAGGCCATCGAGGAGCCGCCGCCGCGGACGGTGTGGCTGCTGTGCTCGCCCGCCCCCGACGACATGATCATCACGATCAGGTCCAGGTGCAGGGTCGTCGGCCTGGTCACCCCCTCGGGCGAGGCCGTGGCCCACGTGCTGGCCACCCGCGAGAACGTGCCGTGGGAGATGGCCGCCTTCGCCGCGCGGGCCGCGCAGGGCGACCTGTCCCGTGCGCGGGCGCTCGCCCTCGACGATGGGGTACGGCAGCGCCGCGAGGCCGTGCTGGCGATCCCCCGCTCGCTCAGCGGGGTCGGCGACTGCATCACGGCCGCCGAGCGCCTGGTGAAGACCGCCGAGGAGGAGGCGGCCGCGGCGACCACCGCGCTCAACGAGAGCGAGACCGCCGAGCTCAGGAAGCTCTACGGTGAGGGGTCCTCGGGCAAGGGCCTCAACAGGGGGCTGGTGCGGGGCGGCGCCGGGGCGCTCAAGGAGCTGGAGGACCGGCAGAAGTCGCGGGCCACCAGGGTGAAACGCGACTCCCTGGACGTGGCGCTGCTCGAGCTCGTGTCGTACTACCGTGACGTGCTGGCCGTACAGCTGGGCGCTCCGGTACAGCTGGCCAACGAGGACCACCGCTTCCACCTCGACGCGCTGGCCAGAGCGTCGACACCGGAGGAGAGCCTGCGGCGGATCGACGCGATCATGCAGTGCAGGGAACGGCTGGCCGCGAACGTCAACCCGCAGATCGCGGTCGAGGCGATGATGCTGGGGCTGCGCCGCCCCTGACCGCCGACTTCGATGCTTGCCGCGCCCCCTGAGCGGTGCTGCCTCTCGTAGGGTGGGAATGAAGGCCGGTATGGATGTCCGAGGCCGTCAGGAGGCGAGCGCGAGCCCATGGGAATGATCATGGCCGTGAGCTTCACCCGCTACGGGAGGCTCTACTACCTCGATCCGGGTGGGCACAGCCCCAAGGTGGGAGACAAGGTGCTGGTTCCCACCGACGCGGGGCCGGAGGTCGCCGAATGCGTGTGGGCGCCGCAGTACTCCAGCGAGGACATCGACGGCCTGCCGGTGTGCCAGGGCCTGGCAGGCGAGGAGCACCTGACGCGCGACGAGACCAACAAACGGCGGCGCGCGGAGGCCCGCAGCGTCTCCAAGCGGCTCATCAAACGCCACGCGCTGCCGATGAAGGTGGTGGGTGTCGACTACCTCGACAAGGAGAACGTCTACACGGTCTACTTCTCGGCCCCGCATCGGGTCGACTTCCGGGCGCTGGTGCGCGACCTGGCCCGCAATCTCCGGGCCAGGGTCGAGCTGCGGCAGATCGGGCCGCGTGACGAGGCGAGGCTGCAGGGCGGGATCGGCCCCTGCGGGCGCGACCTGTGCTGCGCGACGTTCCTGAAGGACTTCGAGCCCGTGTCGGTGCGGATGGCCAAGGACCAGGACCTGCCGGTCAACCCGCTCCGCATCGCCGGGGCGTGCGGCCGGTTGATGTGCTGCCTGAAGTACGAGCATCCCTTGTACCAGGAGTTCCGGGCGTCCACGCCGCGGGTCGGGGCCGCTGTGGACACCCCCGAGGGGCCGGGGACCGTGGTGGGGCACAACGTGCCGTCCGACTCGGTGGTGGTGCGGCTGAACGACGGCGGGCGGCGGTGCTCGTGCTCGAAGGCCAGCGTGTGCGGTCCGCGCAAGGCGTACGACTCGACGTACGGCGAGGGCGACTGACGGTTGCCGGCGCGGGCTCTGGAGCGGCCGGAGGCGGCGTGGGTTGAGGGCGCGGGCTCTGGAGCGGCCGGAGGCGGCGTGGGTTGAGGGCGCGGGCTCGTTCCTGGAGGGCGGCCTCGGGCGGCGTTCGTGCCGGAGTCGGATCGCGGAGGTGACGTGGGGTGGGGCGGCGCGGGTTCGTCATCGGTCTCGGGGTGAGCCTGCTGGTCGCCGCGTGCGGCGCGCCCGCCACCCCCTCTCCCGACCTCTACCGGCAGAAGCTTGCCTGGAGCGACTGCGGCGACGGGTTCCAGTGCGCCGAGCTCGCCGTACCGCTCGACTACGCCCGCCCGGGCGCCGACCGGCTGTCCATCAGCGTGATCAGGCTGCCCGCCACCGGCGACCGCCTCGGCTCCCTCGTACTCAACCCCGGCGGCCCGGGAGGCTCGGGCATCGAGTACGGCAGAGCCGCCCGGCTGGTCGTCAGCCCCGAGGTGCGGGCCAGGTTCGACGTGGTCGGCTTCGACCCGCGCGGCGTCGGCGAATCGTCGCCGGTCGACTGCCTGAGCGACGAACGGCTGGACGCCTTCCTCGCCCTCGACGCCACCCCCGACACCACCGCCGAGGTGGCCGCGCTCGAGAAGGGCTCCCGGGAGTTCGCCCGCGGTTGCCAGGCCGCCTCCGCCCGCCTGCTCCCGCACCTCGGCACCACGAACGCCGCCCGCGACCTCGACATCCTGCGCGCCGCGCTCGGCGACGACCGGCTGACCTATCTCGGCAAGTCGTACGGGACGTCCTTAGGGGCCCACTACGCCGACCTGTTCCCCCGTCGCGTGCGGGCGCTCGTGCTCGACGGAGGCATCGACCCCGCCCTCACCCGGGTGCGGCTGAACGAAGGGCAGGCCAAGGGCTTCTCCGACGCCTTCAGGGCCTACGCCGAAGACTGCGTCGCCGCTCCCGACTGCCTTCTGCGGAGCCGTACGGTCGACGGTGCCGTCGCCGAGCTCGCGGAGGTGCTTCGCCGTACGGACCGCAGGCCCCTGCGAGGTGGCGGGCGCCAGGTCACCGAGGCGCTGGCCACGCTCGGCGCGCTGACCCCGCTGTATGACCGGCGGTCGTGGCCGCTGCTGTCCGACGCGCTCCACACGGCGGCCAACGGCGACGGCGACCTGCTGCTGCGGAGCGCCGACCGACTCGTCGGACGCGCGGAGGACGGCACGTACACCAACCAGACCGAGGCCAACATGGCCGTCAACTGCGTCGACAGCCCCTACCCCCGCACGACCGCCGGGTTCGCGAAGGCGGCGGAGGAGGCGGAGCGGAAGGTGCCAGGCTTCGGGGCGTTCATCATGTGGAGCTCGCTGCCCTGCGCCTTCTGGCCGGCTCCGCCGACCACCCCGGCCCGGCCGCTGCGGGCGTCGGGCGCGCCGCCGATCCTCGTGGTGGGCACCACCCGCGACCCCGCCACGCCGTACGACTGGGCCAGGGCGTTGGCCGGGCAGCTCGAGTCCGGCGTGCTCGTGAGCTTCGACGGCGACGGGCACACCGCCTACCTGAACGGGTCGACGTGCGTGGACGGGCTGGTCGACGCCTACCTGCTGACCGGCCGGGCGCCGCGCGAGGACACGAGATGCCCCGCGATCGAGTGAAAAGGAAGGCGCGAGGACTCCGCGGGCTCCTGTAGACTTCATGACGTTGTATGGCACGCCGCCTTAGCTCAGTCGGCCAGAGCACTTCACTCGTAATGAAGGGGTCTCGGGTTCGAATCCCGAAGGCGGCTCCAGCTCAGAAGCCCCTCGCAAGATCGCGAGGGGCTTCTGTTTGTCTAACTGCTTGACTAAGCCTCCTGCCCTCATGTCTTGAAGATCCGATCCATGGCCGTCGCCTCTTGCATGACCGGCCTGATCTGCTTGCGATAGACCAGTTCGGTTACCGCCGTGCTGCTGTGGCCGACCAGGCGCCTCCAGGGGAATACCTTGATCGGAGAGCAAGGACACGAAGCTGTGCCGTAGCTCGCGGGGGTCCACTGCTTCGGGCGCAGGTCGGTCTTGGCGACGATCAGGCGGAAGGCGCGCGGACGTTGTGGGAGTCGAGCAATCATTGAGGCGAAGACGAGACCCTGATCCTTTCCGATCTCCGGCGGGGGCCTTCCCAGGTCTTCCCGGCTGACCTCGCGTTACGCAAGAGCCTCTTTCGCTCTAACGAAAGGAGCAATTGCGCCTAGAGGCTAGCTTGAGCCGCACCCCACGGCCAATGTCAAGCCCCCCCTTGCGTGTTGCTGGTTTCGACGGAGGGCCAAATGCATCCAGACGTGCTCAAGGTGCTGAGCATCAAAGAGCCGCTCCAACGGGCTAAGCCGGGCGAGTCCATGACGTGTTCCAGAAAGGCGGGGAAGAGCTGGCCAGAGTCCGGCGCGAGGCGCTGCAAGAGCTCGTGGACAGCGGCATGAACAACACCCAGATCGGCGAGGCGCTCGGAATGACCCGTCAGCGTGTCGGCCAACTCCTGAAGTCAGGACCGGCACCCGAGCGCGCGTTCCTCGGTACCGACACACTCACAGTCGTCATGGTCGGCAAGCTCGAAACAGGGCGGCCCGACCCCCAGCCGGTGGTGGCGCATGACGACCTGATCGCCTTCGAACGCCTGCGCCAGCCCACCAAGTCGCTCGGCCTGGACGCTACTCACGAGGTGGAGCCAAGCGGGGGTTTCGTCAGGCTCAATCGCGACAACCTCATTGTCATGTGCGGCCCGCGTCATTTTCCCAACCTGCGCGAGGTCATCGAGTCGGACGAGGCGATCTCCTTCGACAAGGACGAACAGGGCTGGCACCTCATCGACCACCGGGCCGGGAAGATGTTCCGCTCACCGATGGACGCCGAGGAGCCGCGCGACTACGCGTATCTGGCCCGCCTGCGTCGGCCCGATGGAAAGGGGACCTTTCTCTACGGGGCCGGTATCCACGCGGTCGGTGAGGCGGGCATCGCGCACTTCCTGGAGCACAACATCGCCGACATGTACAAGCAACTGAAGGGCAAGCGGTTCTCTGCGATCATCGAGTGTGACTTCGACCCGGACACCACCGGCCGGGAGATCGTGGCCACACGGCTCGCCTCTGACTACTACCTGGCGCCGGGGGTCTGATATGGACGTATACTTCGCCACGCTGGCCGGGTCTGCTGAGGTTCCCAATGAGGATGCCGTGGCGGCCTCCTCGGACGTCGTGGCGGTGGTGGACGGGGTGAGCACGTCACGGCTGGCCACGGGATGCATTCACGGCACCCCGTGGTACGCCAACTCCCTTGCCACGCAGATCGTGGCCGTGGCCTCGCGAGAGCCGGGCAGGGAGTTGGGGGGCGTGCTCTACTCGGCTTTGGAGGCGGTCGCCTTAAGCCACGCGGACACCTGCGACCTGACCGCTGACGGTACGCCTTCGGCGACCGTGGCCATTGCACGGAGTTTCGGTGACCAGCTGGATTACCTCGTGCTTTCGGACGCCACGATCGCTATCGCGCTTGGGGCCGGCGTCGAGGTCGTCTCGGACAAGCGGGTCGATGCCCTGATTGGGGGCCTTTCCCGGGCGGCCAAGACCGCAGTGCCAGGAAGTGCGGAGCAGCGCGAGCGCCTGGAGGAGCTCATCGCCACTCAGCGCAAGCTGCGCAACGTCGAGGGCGGTTACTGGTTGGCCGGGGCCGTACCGGAAGCGGCCGAGCATGCCCTGGTTGGTGCGGCTCCCCTTGAGGACGTCCGCTCGGTCGCCGTCATGTCGGATGGGGCTTCCTGCCTCGTGGACACCTACGAGGCGATGGAATGGGGCCAGGCCCTGGCAACGCTCGCAGAGGCCGGGCCGGGGGAGTGGCTTCGCCGGGTGCGCGAGGTCGAGCTGGCGGACGCGCGTAAATCGCGATGGCCTCGGTACAAGGTGAGCGACGACGCCACGATCGCGCTCTGCCACGGGTTCAGTGCAGCGACTTGATTAGGCTGACCCACGCAGCTTCGACGTGCCGGGCCAGGCCGCGACAGGACTCGGAAATGACGACCGGCCTTCGGCGATATTCCAGGCGGCGGATCAGCATCTGGCCGCCTTCCATGCACAGCTCATACTCGACGTCACCGTAACGGTGAACAGCCCGGACCCGTAGCCAGGTCCCGCGGTTGGTGTAGGGCGTCCAACCAAATTCATCCGTGGTGCTGGCCATGACTCGACTACCACGTCTACGACGTTGCCTATATGAGGGATCTGCCTGCCCACGCGCATGACCACCGCCACGAAGGGCCCGAGACGGCGAAGCTAGCTCAACGACGAAAGGGACATCAACTCGGGTATCGCATTCGCAGCTCGTCCATTGCGAGGTCCCAGAAGGACCTGTAACGGTTAGCGCCGGCCAGTCCTGGTTCGAGGTACCAGGCTTCCCACTCGCCTTCAGCGGTGCGGACGTGGGGATTGAGGAGAGCAACTCCGTCAGCCCAGTATCCGATCAGAAGGGTGTCGGGCACATACTCCCCTCTGTAATGAATGGGGTCCTGCTCCAGTCCGTAGACGAAGTAGAGCTCGTCGGGCACGCTCCATGAGTTCTCCCGCTTGGGTGCTGACCAGATCTCGGCGATCGAGGGATCGACATCACGGAGCCAGCCGACTTCTTCGACACGCAGCAGGCGGCAGTCATCGTCGCTGCCCCACGCGTTGGCGAACAGGAGAAACTGCCGGTAACTCGGCGGCAACTCCATGCCCAGCCGCTCTTCAAGCTGGCGGACCTCTGCTTCGGTAGCCGGGGGATACAGATCGCCGAGTGGACTGACCGCCGGGTGATCAGAACCCTCGGTCACCAGAGGGCTTGCAGGGAAGCGTTCAGACCATGCGTACTTGGCACTCATCGCGAGAAGATACCCCGTTTCGAGTGGCTGCTGCATGTGCAGTACAAGGCTAGGGCTGCCCTTCCCGATAACCTCCAGGTGCGGGACATACACGAGATGATCAAGGTGTGGCATCTATCGATGCTTGGCATCCCCGCAGGCCACCCAGCACACCGGACCACAGGAGCGTCGCTCTTCTAATGCGGGTGCGGTACGTCCCGCTCTGGGAGGGTGGGGCCGCGACAATCACCGACTTCGATCTCTTCCCATCTGCGCGCCGGAGCTGGAGGCCACGAACGGGCCTAGGGCCTGTACGGACTTCGGATCTTCAGACGGGTTGGAGGCTTCGGATCCACAAGATCGCCCCGCGTAGATGCAGGCCTGCCAGATAGCTGTCGGGAGTCTTGTCGAAGCGGAAGGCCAGCCCA
>NZ_JBSGJX010000054.1:0-57877 GCF_053605785.1 Nonomuraea sp. NPDC003754 | reverse complement strand
GTTCAGTTCTGTCGTCACACACGGATCTTGGACACCCTCGCTGCATGTTCGCAGCCAGACTCGGAATCCTCAGCCCTTGGAATCAATCATCTAGGGGCTCAGGCGCGCGACAGCCGGTCGGCCTGCCTGATCGGTTCCGGCAGCCGGTAGGCGGGCGTCATGCGCAGCACGTGGGCGCAGGCGTTGTCGAGGCCGATCCGGTTGCCCCGGGACACGTACACCGGTCTCACCCCGTCGCGCGTGCGCAGCGCACGGCCCACGACCTCGCCGTCGAGCAGGATCGAGCTCCACGATCCCCGCTCGGCGGCGGGGTCGTCGCACGCGCCGACGAAGGCGGTCTTCGCCACGCCGATCACCGGCAGGCCGGTCAGCACGCCCAGATGGCAGGCCAGGCCGAAGCGGCGGGGGTGGGCCAGGCCGTAGCCGTCGCAGACCAGCAGGTCCGGCGCCACCGTCAGCCGCTCCATGGCGGCCAGCAGCGGCGGCAGCTCCCTGAAGGCGAACAGGCCAGGCACGTAGGGGAACGCGGCGGGCCCGCGGGCCACCGCGCTGTCGACCACCCGCAGCGTGCCGGCCTCCAGGACCACCACGGCGCCGGTCACCTCGTCGCCCTCGGCGGCGTAGCCGACGTCGAGCCCGGCGACGAACCGCACCCGCTCAGGGCCGGGGTCGGACAGGTCGACCAGCGGACGCAGCCGCTCCTGTTCGGCCTCGGCCTCGGCGATCGTGGTGGGCCACGGATGTGCGCTCGTCATCCCGACATCCAACCGCGTCCCCCGCGCCCGCGCATCCCGTCGCCCTGCGCCCGCCCGACGTCCCCGGCGTCCGCGCATCCCGTCGCTCTGCGCCCGCCCGACGTCCCCCGGCTCGCGCATCCCGTCGCGCTCCACCCGCCGGACGTCTCCCGAGCTCGCGTATCCCGTCGCCCTGCGCCCGCCCGACGTCCCCGGCGTCCGCGCATCCCGTCGCTCTGCGCCCGCCCGACGTCCCCCGGCTCGCGCATCCCGTCGCGCTCCACCCGCCGGACGTCTCCCGAGCTCGCGCATCCCGTCGCCCTCCGGCCGCCCGGCGACACCGGGCGCGCGTCGAGGCGATGTCATCTCAGCCGCCGGCGCCCTCCGGACGGCGCGCGGCGATCAGGGCCAGCACCCCGATGGCCAGCATCGGCCAGCTTCCCGTGACGGGGAAGTAGAACACGCACAGCGGGACGCCCATGGCCAGCATGTACCACCCGAGCTGCGCGGGCACCCGCCCCGTCGTCCGTACGGCGTGCCGCGACATCGTGCCGAGCGCCAGGAACGCGATGCCGGAGATCATGAACCACACGCTCGACTCGCGTACCCAGAAGTCGGGCAGCGCCGTGTCGGCGACGCCGCGGAAGAAGCCGTCGGCGGCGATCGCGGCCCAGGCGTTGGGCTGGAGGAACGCCCACCCGAAATGGAGCACCGCCAACCCGATGATCAGCCGCGGGACCCAGCGGTTCAGCCCGTTCATTCGTCGTCTCCCCGGTTCTCCGGCGCCAGGCGCAGGGCCAGCGCGTAGATCTCTCGCAGGTCCTCGGCGGGCAGCGGCGGCACGACCTGCTGGGCCCCGACCAGCACCAGGTACAGCAGGTGGGCCAGCGGGCCGGCGTCGGCCCGCCGGCCGACGAGCCCCCCGCACAGGGTGGTCAGGTAGTCGATGCGCAGCCGGTCGACGCGTTGCTGGAGCGCGTGGACCTCGGCGTCCTGCGCCGCCCACGCGCGCATCGCGATCTCGAGGTCGTGGCTGCCGCCCTTGTCCTCGAGCACCAGGGTGACGAGGTGATCGAGCTTGGCGGACGCGGCGTCCGCGGCCGCCTCGGCACTGTCGATGTAGCGGCTGGTGTGCTCGGTCTCGAAGTGCCGCAGCAGGTCGGTCTTGAAGCCCGCCATGCCCTTGAAGTGGTGGTAGAACGACCCCTTGGTCAGGCCGAGGTCGCCGCACAGCCGCTCGATGGTCAGCGCGGGCGCGCCGTCCTCACCCAGCACCCGGAGCCCTGCCTCCAGCCAGTCACGCTTGCTCGCCATGGTGAACCTCTCTTGTCCGCGTCACCGTACCATACGGAATGGTATGTCCCGAACGCCTGCCGTCCTTTGCCGCGCGCATCACGGCGTCACGACGGCATGGCGCTCGGGCCGGGGGCGACGGTCGAGTAGGAGCCGATCTTCTCCTTCACCGGCACCAGCGCCCGCACCGAGCCCGCCCTGCTGAAGGTGAAGGTCATCGGGATCGAGCCTGTCGGCCGCACGCCGGTGACCTGGGCGATCGGCCGGTCGAGCCCGACCGGCCGCCCCGGCGGCACCACGACCGGCGCGGCCAGCTGGACCGATCCGCCGCCGCCGTCCACGGTGACCCGCTCGAGACGGTCGGGCTGCCCCTGGTCGTTGATGATCACCGCGTACAGGGGCAGCGTGGCCGGCGGGGGCTGCCCGGGCGCGCCGGCGAGCAGGAAGACGTTGCGCAGGTGCACGTCGTGGTGGCTGACGTTGGCACCCTCGTTCTGCGGCTGGTGGAACCGCGTGACATCGTCGAGATCGTGGGTCACGCCGGTGCACCCGCCGGTGGCGAGGCCGAGGCAGAGCGCGGTGGCCGCGATGACGCGAAGAGCCGGCACGGCAACCCTCCTGACGCGAGGAGCTGGAACTGTCGCGCTACCCACGCCCGTCCCCCCGTAACCGGAGACCGGAAGGGCCCCGCCGCGGCGGGTCACACCACCTCACGCTCCCCTTGCGGTGTAACCGGTCCCGCGCGGTACACGCGGTCGTCGCGAGGACGCGTCCCGGCTTTCCGGCGGCGCCCGCGCGATGCGGTCGGGCCGGAAGCAGAAGAGCCGGGCGCGCCTCCTCCCATGCTCGGACCTGGGCGTTAAGTAGCCGGCGGCCACCGGGGTGGTTCACGTGGCGGTTGGCGGCAGCAGAGCATGCCGACCGTGACGAAGCGGCTTCCGGACAGCCAGGAGCCCCTTTGGACATCCACCCCGCGCGGCAACAGGTCGGCGGAGATCCTGTCTCCCGCGTCGCGGTGCCGTGAGCCCGTGAGGCGGTCACCCTCGTGGTCCACGTGCACGAGCGGCTCGGCCGCGACCATTGTCATCGCCGGGTCAGTCCTGCGGTGCGATTTCGGCCTGCTGGTTCTGGATCGTCACGAGTGGATCGTCAGGAGGCCGATCCATCCGGGTGGCGACGGCATGTACCGGAATGTCGATCTTCGTGCTCGACCTCGGTGAAGGCCGAGGCCCGGGCGTCCGGGACGAACTGGTGTTCCGCAAGGGGAACGCTCGCAGCTCCTTGGTGCGATCGCCAACCTGACCCGTCGCACGGAGCTGCTTTGCCCGGCAGGCGCGGTCGAGGGCTTCTTGAGGTGTGCCGGCCAGTTGGGGCCAGCGGTCGCGGGCGTGCCGGCGCAGTCGCCGAGCGCGGGAGGTCTTGGAGCCTGCGCTCCGAGCTCGAACGCATGGTGGAGGCGTCCTTCTCGAACTCGAACCCAGGTATTGCATGCGAACCATCGCGGGTAGGCGTTCGCCATCATGTTCCGGCCCAGTGCTACGATCTCCACCTTAATTCGTACATGATTGTTCGAGTTACGGGAGACCTGTCCGATCATGGATGGAGGCGCGCACGGTCGTGGTGCTGAGCATGGATGCCAAGGTGGTTCTGCTGGCGGCAGGCCTGATCTTTCTGCTGGCGTTGCTGCTGGGCGTATGGAAATATCGCCAGATGGCCACCTCTGCGGAGCATGTGGCTCACCCCTATGTGGACGTCGCACATCGAACCGCCTTGCTCTATTCGTTCGCGACGCTGCTGCTCGCGGCGTTCGTCGAGTTGAGCGACTGGCCGTCGTCGGTGGACCTGGTGGCGGCGGGGGTCATGATCTTCTTCTTCGTGGCCGCGATCGGGACCTACGTTTACCACGGCTGGCGTCGTGACACCGACAATCAGTTGCGCCATCCCGTACGCGGCACGAGCGCGTTCATGGTCTCTCTGATCGTCGGTGAGATCGGCGGCTTCGCCGTACTGCTGGCTGGATTCGTTCGGGCACAGCTTTTGTGAGTCGGGCCTCCTCGCGAACGCCGGAGCTCCGGCGGTCTCCACCTCGGCCAACGTTGAGGCCCCCTGAGGGACTTACGAACGAGGCCTTACTGACGGCGACTCCGCAGCTGCCAGAGAGCGCCGGCGTCGCTCCACGAGGAGGAAACGGACGACGACGAAGCCGGTACTCGCCGCAGCCGCCGCCCATACGATCGTCTTCCCTATGGTCTCGACCACCTCGTTCCTGCCGGGCGGGAGCACGACCATCTGGACGGCGGCGCCGACCGGCACGGTCAAGCGTGCGAGCAAACCGATCGCTCTCGATCGCTTGACGTATGTACCAACGGCTCCCAAGGGCGCTCCGAACACGACACTGGCGACCCACCACAGGGGCGGTTCGGACTCGTACCAGGGGAATTGCCCGCCGCTACGGATGGTGTCCACGATGCTGTAGGCGGCTGTGGCCGCAAGAAGGGCCAGTGCGCCGGCGGCGGCACCGCCCCGCGCCAGCGCGGTGGGGCGGCTCTCCCCGGCACGTGTGACCAGCCACCCCACTGCGACCGCCAAACCCGCCCAAGCCCAGCCGGAGTCGAGCAGCACGCTCATGATTTCCGCGATCGACCACCCGCTGGTGGTGTAGGCACGGCTTGAAAGGTCGGCGTAGCTGTGGGAGAGGGCGTTCACGAGGGAGGTTGCCGCGCCGAATCCCGCTCCGACCGCCAGGGCACTCACCAGGATCTCTACGGGACGGATCACGCGCGAGCGGTCCTGCCATCGACTGCCGTGCCGCTGATCGTTGGTCACGGTGCCTTCCTACCGCACGGATCATGCTGTGCAGGCGGACATTCCATGCGATCCAGTGATCAGCCGCATGTGCCGGTTGGTGGCATGTCCATGAACGGCCAGACCGCGCTCACCTCAATCTCCTGTCAACCGGCTGTCAATCCGAGCGGGCCACAGTCAGGGCCATGAAGACGATTTTCGCCGCCCTCCTGCGGATTACCGGTATCGGCGTCACCGGCTGCGGCGCCTCGCCCATAGGCTGCTTCCGGCAGCAGGGCCGCTGATGGGACCACTCAAACGCCCTCTGGCCAGGCCGATGGCAGGTAGCAGCCCACCGTGGCCGGCGCCTCCAATCCCGCCGGCAGAGGTCTTCGACCCTCAGGAACGCGCGGTGCTTCCACCCCGACCGCTCACCGCCGCCGCAAGGTAGAAGATCGCCGCAGGTCGCAGAGGGTGGTGTGCATCCGAGTCAAGGCCGGGTTTCGGTCCGATCAGGCAGTCGGGCGTCCGCGGGGCGATAGCGCGCGGGAGACGTGTTTGCCCAGCTCGGGTTGCTCTACTTTGCCCGCCCCGACCCGAGTCGAGGGCCGAGACCCCGTGCGGATACGGGTCACGCCGGAACGCCCCGGCGTGCCAGGCCTTGGGACTCTCCTCCCGGGCGGTAACGCCAAGCACTGATCCGCGGGGTCATCCGAACCGCCTGAACAGGCCGGACCGGCCTGTTCAGGCGACGACAGGTTCGCCGCTCAGCGCGACACCGGCCCGGCGCAGTTCGTCCAGTGCGGTGCGCGTGGTGTCGGCAGCGACGCCGGCGGTGTAGTCGAGCAGGACCCGCACCGTGAAGCCCGCGCGCGCTCCGTCCAGTGCGGTGGCCTTCACGCAGTGGTCGGTCGCGATGCCGACGACATCGAGGTCGGTGATGTCACGGGCCTTCAGCCAGGCGGACAGTGTCGTGCCGTCCTGAGTCGAGCCCTCGAAACCGCTCTTGGAGGCGGAGTGAGCGCCCTTGAAGAAGACCTCGTCGACGTGCCCGGAGTCGACGGCGGGCGCGAAATCCGGATGGAACTCGCTTCCCTCACTACCGACGACGCAATGCACGGGGAACGAGTCCTGGAAGTCGGGATTGTCGGAGAAGTGGGCGCCCGGATCGATGTGGTGGTCACGGGTGGCGACGACGAAGGCATACTGTCCGTCGGCGCGCCGGACCAGCTCGGCGATGGCGGCGGCTCGATCCGCGCCGCCCTTCACCGGAACGCTGCCGCCCTCGCAGAAGTCCTTCTGCACATCGACGATGATCAGTGCACGACTCACGGAACATCCCCTTTCCTCGGGTGTACCTCTCCGATGATCACTCTTCCGCCGGCGGGCGGGCACGTCACGCGCCGGACGTTCACCGACTGGCGTGGCGCGCACGGCAACGCGGTTCACCGCTCCGGAACCGGACCACATCCACTCGATTGTGACATGGAGTATAATCATACTCACTATGCGTGTTCGCCCTGAGGGGCGGAAGGGGGTCCCGGTATGGCCGCATGAGCTTGACGGAGGTCAACGGCATCATCAACGGCCTGCGGGACAGCCGACAGGCCGACCGGGGAGCCTGTGAGGCATGGCGGATTCACGAAGCCGGCCGAGACGGGGTTTGCGCTGCCTTCCGGACCGCCCCGGCAGAAACAAGGTCGCCCACTCGGCCAGGCGCACGTCGCCAGCTCGGTCCCCGGACCGTACGGCCGGCCGAAACCGCGGCCGGTCCCTGAGGGCAGCGCCCGACGGCGGCTGGCCGATGAGCTGAAGGTTGAACGCGAGCGCGGGCAGGCCGCTGGTGGAGGCCCTGCTGAAACAGTTCCAGGTCGACAATCGAAGCGGCGCGACATCGTGCGCATGCGGACACCGCCAGTCCGGCAAGACATGCGTCGACTTCTCCCGAGGCGCCGAAGTAAGTCATTTACCGCGAAATTCGCCTTTCACGGTTTCACCCGCAGCTCTTCATTCCGGAGCCAGATGGATTCCGGAGCCTGATGGAGAGGAGCGGAAGGCTGTTGATGTTGTCCTCAACTGGAGGAGGCACCATGGACGCTGTCCCGCGACCCCGGACATCGACGGGCAGGAGGCCGCCGGGCGCCCGTGCTCGTTGTGCGGGCACGCTTGCCGCCGCTGGCCTGCTGCTCCTGGGGTCGGTCGCCTGGTCTTCGCCTCGCCCTACAGTCGCACCATCCCTTTCGGCCACGCCCCAGGACCTCGGTGCGGAGGCCGTCCGGGCCTACGTCTACGGCTATCCCCTGGTGCTGATGGAGACCTCCAAGCGGACCCTGAGCAACGTCGCCGAGCCCGATCCCGTCGCCATCAAGGCGCCGATCAACCAGTTCGCGAAAGCGCAGAACGTTCCCGGTCCCGCCTTCAAAGGGGTTGTCTCGCCCAACGTCGACACCCTTTACGCCAGCGCCTGGCTGGATCTGGCCAAGGAGCCCTTGGTGCTGCACATGCCCGACACGCAGGGCCGGTACTACCTGATGCCGATGCTGGACGCCTGGACCAACGTGTTCGCCTCGCCCGGCAAGAGGACCACCGGCACCGGGAAGGGGGATTTCGCCATCACCGGGCCGAACTGGCGCGGCGCCCTGCCTGACGGTGTCAAACAGATCAAATCTCCGACCGACACGGTCTGGATCCTCGGGCGCACCCAGCTCAACGGCCCTTCCGACCTGCCCGCCGTACAAAAGCTCGTCTCCCAGTACACCCTGCTGCCACTCAGCGCCTATGGTCACGGCGCCTACACGCCCGCGCCGGGCAAGGTCGATCCGACCGTCTCCGCGGCCTCCCCGCCGGCGCAAGTGGAGCAGATGGAGGCCCAAGCATTCTTCTCCACGCTGGCCACCGCGATGGGAACCAACCCGCCGGCCCCCGCGGACGCGCCGATGGTCGCCACGCTGGCCAAGCTGGGAATCCACCCTGGCAAGCCGTTCGACCTCAACGCCGTCGACCCGGCCATCGGCAAGGCCCTGCGGGCGGCGGTACCAACGGCACAAAAACAGATCAAGGCGGGTGTGGCCGCGCTCGGCGAGGACGTCAACGGCTGGCGCTTCGCCACCAACCTGGGCAGCTACGGCACCGACTACATGCGGCGCGCCGCCACAGCCTGGCAGGGCCTGGGCGCGAACCTGCCCCAGGACGCCATCTATCCGCTGACCTTGGTCGATTCCTCGGGCCGACCGCTCGACGGGGCCGGCGAGTACGTCATCCACTTCCCTGCCGGACAGACGCCTCCGGTGAACGCGTTCTGGTCGATCACGATGTACGGCCCTTCGGGCTTCCTCGTCGACAACCCCATCAACCGCTACGAGATCGGGCACACCGCAAAGCCGACCGCCAACCCGGACGGGTCGGTGGACCTGTACATCGCGCACGACGCCCCTGCGGGCAAACAGGCCAACTGGCTGCCCGCCCCGACCGGCGCCTTCAACCTCATGCTGCGCATGTACTGGCCCGAGCAGAGCGTCATCGACGGCACCTGGAAGACCCCTCCGGTCACCAAGTCACCCTGACGGCAGCGCTCCGCCGCGAGCCACACGAGAGAGGCGGCCGACATGAAACTCGACATCACCCGGACGAACCAGGCGATCGAGCGACTGCTCGAGACGACCGACAATCCGCGGCACCGGTTCCTTCTGCAGGCCTACTATCGTCACCGCTACCTGGAGATCGCCGGGCGCTACCAGGAGATCTTCGCGCCGGACATGATGGTGGAGGAGCCGGTGTACCACTTCCATGCCCTGGGCATGGACGTGACCCTGCGGGGACAGGACGCGATACGCAATCTGTACCGCACCTGGGCGGAAACCGGCGAGTGCGTCATGTACACCGACGACGAGATGATCGCCGTCGGCGACAACATGATCGCCTCCAAGATGACCGGATACCAGTTCAAACCAGGCAAGGTGCTCGCTGCCGCCGGGTTCGACGTCGATGACGAGAACGCCATGTACATCTACAAGGCTCAGGAAGAGATGGTCTGGCCCTACGATGACCGCGGCCGGCTCATCGGCGAGGACGTCTGGGAACTCGACCCCGACCAAGCCGAGATCATCAAGGTCGACCCGGCCGATGTCATCACGACACAGCAGGCCGCCGATCTGCTCAACCCGCTGATCAAGCCCCTACCGTCATACGACGAGGCGGTGCTGGGACACAAAGCTCGGTAGACCGACTTCCCGCCCCAGAACAGAAGATGACGGCCGCGATGTGCTGGGCAGCCGGGTACCTGCCCAGGTGGACTCCTCGGCGAGCCACGTGGCGAGCAGGGTGTCTGCCGTCATGGCGGGCGCACCTGTCGAAATCAGCTGGAGGCCGGTTCGCAGGCCGAGCGGTGCAGACGAGCGCACCCGCCCTGGCTTGCCAACGGCACCGGCCGTCCGGTTGCTGCCCGCCCCATGGCGGCGGAACTGCCGGACGGAACCGCGGCCGTGCCGTGCTGCCCCGTGAAGCCTTGGCGTCGCGCCTGGCGGTCAGGATGGCTGAAGTTCGTCGAATAGGGCGAGGGCTTCGCTGGGGTCCGGGCTCACGAGGCGTTCCAGCCCGGCCGTCGTGATCTTCGCCCACCTGCCGGCCCGTGCCCACATCTGTTCCTCGAAGGCGCGGACGGCCTCGTCCAGTTCGCCTGGGCCGGGGGCGGCGGCGACGGACTCGGCGAGTTCGGCGCCTTCCAGCATCGCGAGGTTCGCGCCCAACCCGAGTGGGGGCATCAGGTGGGCGGCGTCGCCCAGGAGCGTCACCCCGGGGACGTGGGCCCAGGTGTGGGACACGGGCAGGACGTGGAGGGGGCGGTGGACGAAAGCGGTGCCGTGGCGGAAGAGGTCGAGGACGGGAGCGGCCCAGCCGTCGAACAGAGCCAGCATGCTTGATCGCACGGCCTCGACGTCGGCCAGGTCCAGGCCCGCGTCCATGCCTGCGCGCCGATTGAGGCCCATATGCCGGTCCAGGTTCGTGTGCCAGTCCAGCGGCGCGCGGAACTGGGCGTACACCTTGACGTGGCCGCCGCTGTTGCGCTGGGCGACGAGGCCGCGGTTCACGCCGTACACAGCCATGGAGCCGTCGCCGATCAGCCGGGCGAGGTCGGGGTGGCGGGTGTCGACGTCGTCCAGGGAGGTCTCGACCATGGTGACGCCGGTGTAGTGCGGCGTCACGGACGAGACCGCCGGACGGACCCGGGACCAGGCGCCGTCCGCGCCGATCACGAGGTCGAACGTCTCCTGCCGCCCGTCCGCGAAACGGACCAGCACGCCATCCCCGGTCCCCGGCTCTACCTCCGTCACGCCCCGCCCCCACTGAACGTCCAGAGGGCCGAGCAGCAGGTCACGGAGTTGCCTGCGGTCGATCTCGGGATTGGCCCGGTCATCAGGACGGGGTTGCCAGTCGCGCAGGACGGTCCCGTCCACGTCCAGGATGCGCATGGCCTGCCCTTCGGGACGGGACAGCGCCTGGAACTCCGCCAGCAGCCCCGCCTTGCCCAGCGCGAGTTGGCCCAGATTTTCGTGCAGGTCCAGCGTGCCGCCCGGGGGACGGGCGTCAGGGGCGGGATCGCGTTCGAGGACGGTGACGGGGTGATCGTGGCGGTGCAGGACGCGGGCGAAGGTAAGGCCGGCGGGGCCGGCTCCGATCACGGCGATACGATGTCTCATATCGATACACTGTATTTTGCCGAGACGCTGTATCGCAACAGCTACGATGTGACCCATGACTGTGTGGGACCGGCCGGAGCCGCCGACTCGCCCCGCGCCGCTCGACCGCGAGCGAATCGTCGCCGCCGCCATCGCGCTGGCCGACGAGGGCGGGCTGGAGGCGGTGTCGTTGCGCAAGGTCGCCGCCCGGCTGGACGCCGGCCCGATGCGGCTGTACGGATACATCTCCACCAAGGAGGAGCTGTTCGACCTCATGGTGGACGAGGTCCATGCCGAGATCCTCCCCGAGGAGCAGCCCGGCGACTGGCGGGAGGTGCTGCGCATCCGCGCCGACCGCACCAGGCAGGCCGCCCTCCGTCACGAATGGCTGGCCGACCTGCTCGGCGGCCGTCCGAGCCTGGGCCCGAACGCCCTCGCCGTGACCGAGGCCACGCTGGCCGCCCTCGACGGCCTCGCCGACCTCGACACCGTCATGCGCGCCGTGGAGACCGTCAGCGCCTACTTCACCGGCGCGATCAGGCGCGAGATCGCGAACCTGCGGGCCGAGCGCGCCACGGGCCTGTCCAAGCGCGACTGGCAGCGCGCCTACGGCCCGCATGTGAGCAGGATGCTGGCCACGGGCCGCTTTCCCGCGCTGGCCAAGGCCGTGCACGACGGCACAGAGGTGGACGCCGAGGAGTCCTTCGCGATCGGACTGGACTGGGTCCTCGACGCCGTGGCCGCCAAACTCACCCGGCCGCCGGCGTGACACGGCACCGTCGGCAAGGCCTGGCCGGTGTCCGTGCCGAGTCGGCCCAACCTGGCGAGCAGCAGCCGACTGGGCCGGCGGCCACGCCCGCACAGGCAGCGGCCCCCACCGCGAGCACTCCGCCACGACAGAAATCACCGGCAGGGAGGCGAGGTGCGAAACCGCGAGGCTCATCCCTCGACGCCACCGCGTAGAGTCTCCTCCATGCAAGGCATGATCACTATCCGCGAGGCGGGGCCCGGCGACGGGGAGGTTCTCGGCGAGATCCATGCGATCTCCTGGGGCATCTCGCACGGCCCGTTGTGCACGCCGAAGGTCGCTGCCGCCGGTATCCAGGAGCGGCGCACCAAGTGGGACGCCATCCTGGCCGAGGGCAAGGACACAGTTCTGCTCGCGCTCCTGGATGATCGTCCAGGCGCCTTCGCCCGCTTCGGGGCCTCCTCCTCCCGCCCCGGCCTCGCGGAGATCCACACCTTCTTCGCCCACCCAGACGTCTGGGGCAGCGGCCTCGCGGCGGCCTTGCTGGCCGCCACCTTGGACCGGCTGCGGGAGGCCGGCCATGACCGCGTGCATCTGTGGACGCTTCAAGACTCAGCCCAGGCGCGCCGTTTCTACTCCAAGAACGGCTTCGGCGAGACCGGCAGGCGACACAACCACGACTTCGGCGAGGGCCCTCCGCTTGCCCTCCTGGAGCTCGAGCGAACCGTGCCCGGCCCCGGCCTGTGACGGCCGTGCGGCAGGCCGCAACCGAGATGTGGAAGTCGGCCGGTTTGCTCACCCCGCCGGCGACCGAGGTGAACGCGGCCTCGAAGGCCGGAACCCGGCCCATCACTTCCAACGGCAGATCCGGCAGGTCGACCCGCCGATCATCCAACACATGTGCCTGACCAGAAGAAACGACGGGGTGAGCCGGTATCGCCGAAGCTACTGCGGGCTCCATGACAGCTCACCGAGCTCCTGAGAGTTCCTGATCAACCCGTGGCGGCCGCCGCGGTCGCGGTCGCCCTGAGCAGAGGCCAGCCTGGACCCCGGCCGGCTACTCTCCGCCGTATGTCAGCGGCGGCGTCAGGACGGCGACAGCCCGGTATCAGAGCGGTTGGCGATGGTGGATGTCGACAGAACACAGCACAAGGAGCACATGATGCAGACGTTCGACACCCCCGCCCCGATCTCCGCCGTCCTTGACATCCCCGCCGGACGCGTCCAGTTCATCGCCGCCGACCGGGCCGACACCGCGGTCGAGGTCCGGCCCACGAACGCCGCGAAGAGCCGCGATGTGAAGGCGGCCGAGCAGACCACGGTCGAATACGCCGACGGCGTCCTGCGGATCGGGACTTCGGTGAGGAACCAGTACCTCGGCCCGTCTGGATCCATCGACGTGACGGTCAGGCTGCCCGCCGGGTCCCACGTCGAGGCGAAGACGGCCGGCGCCGAACTCAGGACCGTCGGCCGCCTCGGCGACGTCGCCTTCGACGGCGCGTACCACCGGATCAAGCTCGAGGAGACCGCAAGCCTTCACCTCACCGCGACCGACGGCGACGTCGAGGTCGGTCGGCTGGGCGGCCCCGCACAGATCAGCACCGCACGGGGCGACATCCGGATCGCCGAGGCCGTCGGCGGCAAGGTCGTGCTCCGCACCCAGTCCGGCGACATCTCGATCGCCGCAGCCGGCGGAGTCTCGGCCGCCCTGGACGCCGGCACCACCCGCGGCCGCATCACCAACGCCCTCAAGAACGACGGCACCGCCGGACTCGACATCCACGCCACCACCTCCAACGGCGACATCACCGCCCGTAGCTTGTGACCTCTGCGTAAGCGCAGGTTGTTGGATGCGGCGGAGTTCCTGAAGGCCGGCCGACACCGCCCTCCGCGTGCCCGGCACGCCGGACTCAGGAGATCCCTTCTCCTGCTGAAGGCTGGACTCGCGCGGAGTCAGGCCGTGGAAGACCAGGTGGAGCAGGGCGTCAACGACTTCTCAAACTCGGCAGGCTCAGGAATTCCGGTGCGGTACGCACCGGAAGTCGCGCCGACGTGCCGCCCGATCGCGCCCGGGTGGCACGCGGGGACGGGTACCCCCAGCGGTGCCGGCCGGAACCGTCATCCTCTGGTGACGAGGTGGAGGGGCTTGCGGTCCGGCAGGCGCCGGGACGCGGCGGTGGCGCGCTCGCGCCACCACAGGAGACCGTTGGCGTCGGCCTGACGTTCGAGCGTGCTCAGGTGGGCGGCGGCCGTGTCGTGCCTGCCGATCGCCGCGGCCAGCAGGGCCAGGTACCAGTCGACCGGCCCCATGCAGACGACCGCGGAGAGGGCGGAGACACGGCCGCTGTAGGGCAGGAGGGTGTCGTAGATGGCGCGGCATTCGTTCGGGCGGCCCAGCGCGGCCGCGGCGGCGGCGCGCAGGCAGACCATGGACAGCCACGACCAGTCGCGGCGCGGCGCGGGGCGCGGGCCGTCGTTCAGCAGCCTGGCTTGGTCGACGCGGCCCTGGGCGCACAGCTGCAAGGTCCGGACGTCGTGGCCGAGGGTGGGGTGGACGGCGTGGACGGCGTCGATGAGCGGGCCGGCCTCGGCCATCGTTCCCTGGTGGAAGCCGAGGCCGATGCGGCCCATGGCGACGGCCTGGCGGGCGTGCCAGACGCCGAGGTGGGCGGACTGGGCCTCGGCGTCGTCGTACAGGAGGGCGGCCTGGTCGAACCGGCCGTCCATGGCGAGCCGGTTGGCACGCCACAGGGTGTGTTGCAGGCGTGGCCAGGGCAGCGGGAGGCGTTCCAGCAGGGTGTCGCAGCGGGCGGCGGCGCGGTCGGCCGCGGGCAGGGCGAACGTTTCGAGGTGGTGGTGGGTGTCCATCATGTGGGCGAGCAGTTCGAATTCGGGGGTGTTCGTCTGTGCCGCGAGGTCGTGCAGTTCGGCGGCGATGCGCTGCAGTTCCGGGAGATGCCGTGGATGGGGCAGGGCGAGGTGGCGGGCGTTGAGCGCGAGCATGCGCAGGTGCGGGTCGCCCAGGCGGCGGGCCATGGCGACGGCCTCGGCGGACAGGTCGTCGCGACGCGGGTCGCAGGTGCCGTCGTACAGCTCCTGAGCCAGCCCGGCCAGCAGCCTGGCCCGCTCGGGAGAGTCGGTGGCGGGCAGGTCGCGCAGCGCGGCCTCGAAACGTCGCACGAGCCTGAGATCGACCGGCTCGTACGGGTCCCGTAACGTCCACAAGGCCGGGACGTCGAACGCGGTCAGCGCGCGGACCACGAGGCCGGTCTCTTGGTCCCCCCGGTCGGCGACGCGGAGCGCCACCGCTCTGGCCCGGCGCGCGGCGATCGGGTCCCCGGCGTTCAGGCACGCCCGGGTCCTGCGCAGGAGGAGTTCGACGTGTTCGGCCGGGTCGCCCCCTGAGGCGTCGTGGGCGGTGACCGCCCTGTCCCACCAGGTGGCCGCCTCCTGGTAGGCGAGATGCAGGTCCGCGTGCTCGGCGGCGGTCACGGCCCAGCGGACGGCCTCGCCGTACGCCGCGGGTCCCGCCTGGACCGCGTGGCGGGCGATGACGGCCACCTCGGTGGAGGGACGGGAGGACAGGGCGGTGGCCAGGTCCCGGTGGATGGCCGCCTCGCGCAGGGCCGGGATGCCGCGGCGCACGGCCTCGCGGACCAGGTCACAGGCGAACGCCAGGCGGCCGGCCTCGTCTGCCCTCAGCAGTCCTCCGCGGACCGCCTCGTCGAGCAGGCCGTACGCCTCGACTCCGGCGACCTCGGCCACCAGCGCGGGATCGAAAGCGACGCCGATCGACGCCGCGACCGCCAGCACCTCCGCCATCCCGGGCAGGGGCGCCGGCCACAGCCGCACCAGTTCGGCGACCGCGTCGGGGACGGCGTCCAGGTTCCTCGCCCGGATGCTCTCGCGGACGAGGAACGCGTTGCCTCCGGTGAGCCGGGTCGTTCTCTGGGCGGACTCCTCGTCCAGGTGCACTCCCAGGTCGGCGGCGACGGCACGCACGGCGTCGGCGCCGAGGCCGGTCACGGGCACGCGGACCAGGTCGTAGCGCGCCCAGGTGGTGAGCGGGCCGTCGAAGCCGGTACGGAACGCGGTCACCAGGGTGATCGCGGCGTCCTTCGCCAGGTCGAGAAGGTCCCTGAGGAGATCGAGCGAGGCGGGGTCGGCCCACTGAAGGTCGTCCAGGATGATCACCAGCGGGCGGGACCCGGCGGCGGCGATCAGCCGTCGGGCGACGGTCCGGCTCGCGCCTGGCGATGCGGCGTGCCCGTCCGGCCACCGGTCCTGTGGCGGCTCGACCAGGTGGTGATCCGGCGCCGGGCAGTGCTGCTCCAGCGTGTCCAACACCTGGATCCACGGCCACAGCCGCGGGGTCGTCTCGTCGTCGTGACAGCGGCCCCAGAGGACCAGCTGCCCCAGCCGCGTCGCGCAGAGCTCGGCGAACGCCTCCAGCAGGAAGGTCTTGCCTGCCCCAGGGTCCCCGGTCACCGCCGCGACCGACAGCCCGGCGTGCGCGGCCCGGCCGGCCGGCGCCAGCAACGCGGCGAGCTCGCCGTCGCGCCCGCGCAACACCCGCCCTGGCGTGGGACCGACCTCGGGCATCGGGCGGGGCTCGGGCATCCGGCTGGGCTCGGGCATCGGACTGGGCTCGGGCATCGGGCGGGGCTGGGGCGAGGATGCCAGGGCGGTCTCGGGAGCGGCCAGAAGCAGGACGGCGTCGTGCGCGACGGCGGCCAGCGAATCGGCCTGGCGAAGGATGTCACGTTCCATGGCGCGCAGTTCGGGGCCCGGGTCGAGGCCGAGCTGGTCGGCCAGCAGGTCGGCCGCGCGCCGGAGCACGGCCAGCGCCTCCGCCTGACGCCCCGTGCGGTACAGCGACAGCGCGAGCAGGCACCACAGCCGCTCGCGCAGCGGGTTGGCCATCGTCTCGGCCTCCAGGAAGGCGAGCACGGCCTGCGGGCGGCCCAGGTCGAGCAGCGTGCGGGCGTGCCGTTCGACGGCGGTGAGCCGCAGCTCGTGCAGCCGGCTCACCTCGGTGAGCGCCCATGGATGGTCGCCGAACTCCTCGTACGGCGCGCCCCTCCACAACCCCATGGCCTCCTCCAGACAGACCAGCGCGTCCCCCGGCGAACGCAGCTCCGACCGGCCCACCAGGTCGGCGAAGCGGACCGCGTCCACCCGGTCCGTCGCCAGCAGGTAACCGGGCGGGCGGCCGATCAGCAGGGTGGGCCTGGTGCGCGGAGGGCGTCGGGGTTCGAGCGCGCGGCGCAGGTTCGACACGTACGAGTGGAGCGTCGCCAGGGCGCTGGGCGGCTGCGCGTCGCCGTACAGGTCGTGGAGCAGGGCGTCGGCGGAGACCACCGCGCCCCGCGCGATCAGCAGCCGGGCCAGTACGGCGCGCGGGCGCGGACCGCCCAGCTCGACGGGTCCTCCCTCGGCGTCGCGCACCTCCAAAGAACCCAGGACTCGAAATTCCACCTGTACTCGCTCACGCCTTCTCGGACGGGACGAAGGCCACGTGGCCGGGCCGGACGGCAAGCAGCACCCCGAGCGCGGCGTACCCGACGACCAGGTGCCCACCGCCCACCCAGCGCGACACGTCCTCGCCGAGCACCAGGTAGGAGGGGACCGTCACGACGGCCCAGCTCTCCGCGACCAGCGGCCACCAGCGCAGCTTCCCGACCCACCGGCCCGCGACCGCCAGCTTCACGCTGATGGCGGCCATGCCCAGCATCGACAGCGGCCAGCAGAGGTCGAGCGCGGCCAGCCAGTCCGCGTTCTTCACGTCGTCCGGCAGGACGCCGTGCAGGAACGACCAGACGCTGGCCATGCCCAGCAGGACCGCCTCGACCCTGAGCGCCACGGCGGCGGCGCGGGAGGTTCCGATGGCCTGGGTCCTCATCTGCACCCACAGCAGGCAGAACACGCCGAGCTGGAACAGCAGGCCGGTCAGGTCCACGACGCGCTCTCCCACGCCGACGCCGGTCGAGCCGAAGACGAAGATGGCCGATGCCCAGGAAAGCGTGCCCGCCGTGAGCCCGGCGCCGGCGAGGCGGACGGCGGCGACGCCGATCGGTCGACGGCCGGTGCCCGGCGAGCCGTTCATGATCTGGAGATCCGTGCGAGCCTTGGCCGGCTCGTCTGTGATGCGGGCGTCCATGCTTTCCCTCCGGTTGCGAATGGCGACGGGGTCCACGATGCGCGTCCGCCGTCCCGGGCCGGCAGGGTCGCCCGTCCCCACTCAGGTCCCGGCGCTCGGCCCGCTGTCCCGGGACAGGCTGTCCCGGGACATCAGGACACGAACCCGGCGACAATGCTCGGGTGATGAATGCCGGACCGGCAGGGATGCCGGCGTCGAGTTCTGCCCGCAGGCCCGTGGTCCTGCCGGTGGCCGTGACGGTGTGCGCGGCCGCGCTGCTGGTCGGCACCGTACTGCTGGACGTCGGCAACGCCGGCGTGGCCCTTCCGCCGAACAGCGACCTCGACGAGGCCGGCTGGCCCTCCGCGCTGGCGGGGCTGGCCCAGGCCGTGCCCGGCGCGCTGTTGCTGCGGCGGCTGCCCCGGCATCCGGTCGCATGGGTGCTGACGCTCTCCGGGCTCGCCTGGGCGCTGAACGGCTTCCTCGGCGCGTGGGCGGTGCACGCGATCTACGTGTCCCCCGGCGCGCCATGGGCCGCTTTCGCCTACTGGTTCTACGCCCGGTTCGGCGCCGCGCTGCTGATCGGGCTGCCGCTGCTGATCCTGCTGTTCCCTGACGGGCGCCTGCCGTCCGGCAGAGGATGGCGGTGGCTGTCGGCGGCCAGTCTCGCGCTGACCGCGCTGCTGCCCGCCGTCTGGGCGTTCGCGCCGATGGCCGTGCTGACCCGCTACGACGCGGCCCCGCTGCCTCTTGAGATCGCCCGGCTCGACCTCGACCCGTTCAGCGTCGGCCTGCCCTACGAGGTCTGGCTGCCCGTGCTCGAAGTCGCCAGTGCCGCGGTGCCGGTGAGCCTCGTGGTGCCTTTCGCGGTCATGGTGCACCGTTACCGCGTCGCGGATCCGGAGCGGCGGGCGCAGATCCGCTGGCTGACGTGGGCGGCGCTGGTGGGCATGTTCGTGCTGCCGCTGCCGCTGGTGGCCCCGCCGGAGCTGCCGCCGCTGCTGCTGTGCGCTGCGCTCGGGCTCACCTCGGGCGCCGTTTTGGTCGCGGTGAGCAAATACCGCCTGTACGACATCGACCGGCTGCTGCCCGCGACGTTCCTGTACGGCGTGCTCGCGGTCGCGGTGGTGGTGATCGATGTGGCGGTGTTCACCCTCGCGGGCAGCGTGCTCGGCGAACGCGACTCCGCGCTGGCCGCGACCGCGATCGTGGCGGTCGCCTACGCGCCGCTGCGCACCTGGCTGTGGCGGGCGGCACGGCGGCTCGTCCGCGGGGCGCGCGATGATCCGTACGCGATGGTCTCCACCCTCGCCCAGCGGCTCGAGCTCGCCATAGAGCCGGACGAGCAACTCCTCGCCCTGGCCCGGACAGTGGCGGAGGCGTTCCGGCTGCCGTACGTGCGGGTGGAGATCGAGCGGCCGGGCGGCGTGCGGTCCGTGGTCGAGCACGGTTCACCGCGCGGCCCGTCGGTCTCGCTGCCCGTCGCCTACCGCGCCGAAGCGGTGGGCCGCCTGGTGCTGTGCGGAGCCGACCTGACGGAACGCGACCAGCGGCTGCTCGGCGACCTCGTACGGCAGGCCGCCGCGGCGGCCAGGGCCAGCGAGCTCAGCACCGACCTGCAACGCATCCGCGCCCAGCTCGTGCTCGCCCGTGAGGAGGAGCGCCGCCGGCTGCGCCGTGACCTGCACGACGGGCTCGGGCCGAGCCTGGGCGCCGTGGCCCTGCGCATCGAGACCGCCCGCAACCTGGCCGCCACCGCGCCCGCGGAGTCCGATCGCATCCTGGAGCAGACGGCCGCCGAGGTCTCGACCGTGCTGGCCGATGTCCGCCGTCTGGTGCACGACCTGCGCCCGCCGGCGCTCGACGAGCTCGGCCTGCTCCGCGCGGTGGAGCAGCAGGCCGGGCGCGTCCGCGCAGGCGGCCTGCACGTGGTCGTGTCCGGCGACGGGCTCGCCCCGCTGCCTGCCGCGGTCGAGGTCGCGGCATACCGTATCGTGTCGGAGGCGCTGGCCAACGTGGCACGGCACGCCGACGCCGGGCGCTGCGACATCTCACTCGGCGTGCGGGACGGGGCACTGGAGGTGCTCGTGCGCGACGACGGCTCCGGCATCGAACCTGACGTCGTGGCCGGGGTCGGCATGCTGTCGCTGCGCGAACGCACCGCCGAGCTGGGCGGAGACTGCGAGGTCAGCTGCCCGCCCGGCGGTGGCACGCTCGTGCGCGCGAGGCTTCCGCTGGAGCAGACCATGGAGGTGGCAGGTGTCCGATGAACCGATCCGCGTGCTGCTCGCGGACGACCACCCGATCTACCGCGACGGGCTGGCGGTACTGCTGGGCTCGATCCCCGGCATCGACGTGGCCGGCACCGCGGCGACCGGTCTGGAGGCGGTGGAACGCGCCGCCGCCCTGCAGCCCGACATCGTCGTCATGGACGTCGCCATGCCCGGCCTCGACGGCATCGAGGCGACGCGGCGCGTGGTCGCGGACAGCCCGCACATCGGCGTCCTCATGCTGACGATGTCGGAGGAGGACGCCACCCTGTTCGAGGCGATGCGCGCAGGAGCCCGCGGTTACCTGCTGAAAGGCGCCAACCAGGCCGAGATCGTCCGTGCCATCCAGGCCGTCGCCCACGGCGAGGCCATCTTCGGCCCCTCGGTCGCGCGGCGCGTGGCCGAGTACTTCTCAGGCCCGGCCACCAGGCCGGACGACGCCACGTTCCCGCAGCTCACCCCGCGCGAGCGGGAGATCCTCGCGCTGATCGCCGCGGGCCGGTCCAACCCGCAGATCGCGGCCGCCCTGTTCCTGTCACCGAAGACCGTGCGCAACAACGTCTCCAACATCTTCGCCAAGCTGCACGTCGCCAACCGGGCCGAGGCCATCCTCCGCGCCAGGGACGCGGGGCTCGGCCGCTGATCCCCATGGCCGTCCCGCGGCGACACCGGGACCTGCCGCCGAGCCCCGAACGCAGGCGGTGCCCACGGGTGAACCCATGGGCACGCCGTGTCTCCCGTGCGCTACTTCCGGCAGGTCACAGGGACGGTGATTTCAGCGGCCGGCTTGTCGTGGCTCAGGACCTCGAACCTGACCGGTCCGTTCGGCCTGTCCTCCCAGCGCCAACCCTGCCCGATGGAGATGATGCCGTTGGCCGGGGTCGTGGTCTTCACGGCGCCCATGGGCACCCCGCCGACGACCCAGCGGTAGGTCACCTCCGTGCCCGCGGCCGCGACGAGTGCGGCGTAGATCCCGAGCTGGGGCGTCTCCACACAGTCGCCGTCGTAGCCGCTGGTCGAGAGCTCCCTGATGCGCACCGCGCCCGAGGTGTCCTCCGGAACGCAGGTCCAGGCGTAGGCCGCCTCCTTGACCGGCTCGTTCAGATTGAGGACCTCGAGCCGGACGACGCCGGTGCCGCTGCTCGTCGCCCTGTTGGTCCAGACCTCGGCGATCTCCCGGCTGGTGCCGGGCGCGAGCTCCTGCGTCTTGGTCGGGCCCGGCACGCCGTCCACGACGAAGCGGTACCGCATCGTGGTCGCGCGATCCGTCGTGACCACCCCGGACGCCTGGAGGGTCAGGTTGCCGGTGCACGTCCCCTTGAACCGAGGCGTCAGCAGGTACCGGACGGTCAGCCTGGCGGGGTCGGGCTGGGCCGCGCAGCTGAAGGTGAACACCCGCTCCGCCGGAGCGGCGCCGCCTTCGGCCTTGAGAGTCAGCTTGTGGGAGCCTCCGTCGTTGGAGGTGAGCTTCCAGGTGGCGGTGACGGCCAGAGCCCGGGGCTGCTGGCTCGCGGGGAAGTCGAGTTCCCTGGACTCCCACTGGGTGGCGTCCAGCCTCCACCAGTAGGTGACCCTCTGCGCCGGTCCCGCCGGCAGCTTGACGCGGCCGACGGCCTGGTACTCGACCGGCTCGGTGCAACGACCCGCGTAGTCACCCGGAGAGAGGTCGAAGATCTCTGCCTCCGGCTTGTGCGCCGGCGGTTGCGTGGAGGTCGGCGTGGGCGTGGGTGTGGGCGTGGCCGGCGGCGTGCCCTGGCAGGTCACCTGGTAGATGGCCCGCCCCGAGTCGTGGCCGTTCGCGTTGAGGATGTGAACGGCCTTCCACCCGCTGGTGGAGTCGCCGACGGCCAGCGGCAGTGTCACCTGGCGGACGCGGGGGCCGCCCGCGGCGAAGAAGACCGTCTCCGGCCGGCCCTCACCTGTGGCGCTGTCGATCCACTGGTAGTCGACAGTCGCAGGGGTGCGCGAGACCTGGATCGTGGCGGTGAACGTCACGGTCGTGGGGCAGGGGCCGTGGTGGACCGGCGGACCGTCGACGTGGGCGGCGGCGACCAGCGGCCTGTCCGTCCGCGCGGGCAGCAGGTGGGAACCGTCCCACACGGTGCCGGGGCCCGTACAGGTGACGTCGAAACGGGCCTTGCCGGACAGGCCGCGCCTGCCTAGGATCTCGACGGCCTGCCAGCCCGAGGTGGTCCGGTCGAACGTCTGGCGCTCCTTCACCACGACCCTGCGCGCGCCGTTGACGCGGAAGCCCCTGATGACGCCCTTGCTTCCGTCGCCACGCACCCAGCGGTAGCGGACGGTTCCCGCGCCCTTGGCCGCCACCACCGCGGAGAAGCCCACCGTGGTGGGGCACTCGCCCGACTTCGCGGGGCTCGCCTTGACACTGGCCACGGCTGTCTTCACGGTGGCGGCGGCTGTCTTCGCGGGGAGGGCGGCTGTCTTCACGGCGGGGGCGGCGAGCGCCGGACTGGCGGCCAGCAGGCTGGTGAGCAGCAAACCGCTCAGCAGCATCGCTGTCCTTCTCATATGGATGTCCCTTTCTCAAGGAGGAAGGGAGACATGATGCCGACGCCCACTGGTGCCGCACTTGGCGCGACTTGTGACCGCTTCTTGCCGGCATCCTGGCCACGATCCGGCGCGCGGCCCTCAACGTCAGCACATGTGCTGACAGCAACCACGAAAGTCCATGAACAGCAAGAAGCCCCAGACTCGCGGCATCGGCCGTGAGCTGGGGCTCTGAAGCGTGGTGGACGATACTGGGATTGAACCAGTGACCTCTTCCGTGTCAGGGAAGCGCTCTCCCGCTGAGCTAATCGTCCGTATCGAGTTGTCACTCAGAGCGGAAGACGGGATTCGAACCCGCGACCCTCACCTTGGCAAGGTGATGCTCTACCACTGAGCCACTTCCGCATGGCGCTTTACCTACTTTAGCGGATCCGTGAGGTTCCGCGTGACGCCCGAGGTGGAGACGGGATTTGAACCCGTGTGGACGGCTTTGCAGGCCGCTGCCTCGCCTCTCGGCCACTCCACCAGGAGATCGTGCTCCGAGCGGAAGACGGGATTCGAACCCGCGACCCTCACCTTGGCAAGGTGATGCTCTACCACTGAGCCACTTCCGCGTGAGATCCGGCGATGTGCTCGTCGGCCACGGGAAAACCATATCGCCTTTGGAGAGTGCGTGTGCGCAGCGAGGTGCGGGGGCCCGACTTTCATGACACGATCCGCACGTCGTCGGCCTTGACGAACATCATCCGGTGGCCGAGCTGGATCTGGTGGTAGCGGATCCTGCCGCGCACCATGACATGCTTGGCCGGGTTGAAATGCGACGCCGCCAGATAGGTGCCCCTGACCGTCTGCCCGAGCGAGTAGAGCTGCCCCCTGCCCAGCCGGTACGGCAGCGGCGTGAGCTCCTGGAAGCGCACGCCCGGCGGGTAGGCCGACCGTTCGGGGTAGGCCCTGCCGTACACCTTGACCTGGTCGTGGACGGGGGTGACCAGCGGGCCCGCGGCGCGGACGGCGGTGGGCTGGTCGGGAGGGTTGCGGAACCAGGCCTTCTGGCCGAGGTACCAGATGGCCGTCCAGTCGCCGCTGGTGTCGGCGAGGGCGTAGCGCTGGCCGGCGCTGGCGCGGGCGCTGTGATCGTAGACGCTGTAGGTGGAGGCGCCCTTCTGCCGCTTGCCGACGTCGTCGACGAGGGGCGCGTCGTCGCGCGGCTCGGTGTGCAGCCAGACGCTGGCGGCGCCCTGCGGCTCGCACAGCTTGGCGGGACGCTTGCGGACGCAGCCGACGAAGTCGGGCCGGTGGGCGTCGTAGTCGGGCTTGATGACCACGGACCTGCCGTCCTCCGCCTCGTCGCCGAGGGGGGCCTCCATCATGGCGAAGAAGCGCGCCCAGTCCCAGTAGGGCCCGGGATCGTTGTGCATGCCGGGGATGGCCGAGGCGCTCGCGCCTGGGACGTTGTCGTGGCCGATGATGTGCGCCCGGTCGAGCGGCACGTCGTACTTGTTCGCCAGGTAGCGCACCAGCCGGGCGGAGGAGCGGTACATCGCCTCGGTGTACCAGCTGCCGCCCCTGGCCATGAACCCCTCGTGCTCGATGCCGATCGAGCGGGTGTTGACGTCCCAGTTGCCCGCGTGCCACGCCACGTCCTTGGTCGCCACGTGCTGGGCGACGTGCCCGTCGCCGGACCGGATCGTGTAGTGCCAGCTGACGTACTTGGGGTCCTTGACCAGCGTGGGGATACCGCCGTACGAGCCCTCGGTGTCGTGGATCACGATGTAGTCGATGGGCCGCTCGGTCCGCATCCTGTCGTGGTTGCCGTAGTCGTCCTTGCCGAAGCGCTTGTAGGCGGCGGGCATCCACTCGCAGGCCAGGGTGGCGGGACACTCGGTGTTCGCGGCGGACGCCGTCCTGAACACCGGCACGGGGGCGGCCGGCAGGCGGACCAGCGAGCCGTCGTCGGTGCGGCGCTCGGCGCCCTCGCGCAGCACCTCGAACACCTCGCCGGCGAAGGACGGGCCGGCGTAGGCGGCGATGGCCTGGTACCAGGCGGTGGGCTCGGCGCTGAGCGGGGCGCCGAGCCTGCGCTGCCGGTCGGCCAGCAGCGCGGCGCCGCCCCGGATGTTGGCCGCCCGGTCGCGCCGCAGCGTCTCGGTGGGCAGCCCGGTCAGCAGCGCGGCCCGCTGCAGGGTCGGCGCGTCCTGATCGGCGGCGGCGTCACTGGTGGCGGTGTCACCCGCGGCAGAGTCACCCGCGGCAGAGTCACCGGAGGAGGAGTCACCGGCGGCGGCGTCACCGGCGGCTGCGTCACGGGTGGCGGTGGGGGAGCGGGCGCCGGGGTGTGCGGGCGGGTGCGCGGGGGCGATGCGCATGGGGCGCGCGTCGTCGCCGCGCGGGTCGCCCGTGTGGTCATGCCCCTCCTGCGGGACGGCCTCCGCGTCCACCAGGTGCATCGGCCCGTAACCGCCCGACACGCTGGGCCGCCCGTCGTGGGAGTCCCAGCGCGACTCGAGGTAGGAGACCCCGAGCAGCACGCTCTCCGGCACGCCGTACTCCTTGGCCGCGGCCCGGAAATCCTCCTGCGCCCCTCCTGGGGCGAGCGCGACGAGAAGTGCGGCGGCCCAGAAGAGCATGAGAACCCCCTGCGATGCGGGACCAGTCAATTACGTAGCGTAAAGGGCATGTGGCTCGTGTTTTCGAGGGGTATGGCGATCTCTGCGCGCGTTGTCAGCGCCTACGGGGCTTGCGGGCATCCCGCCCTTCGGCGTGTCGTATCCGATCGAGCGAATTCCTGCCCGATTTCGGGCAGGATGTTGGCGTGTCGTGTGATCCATGCGTAGTGTCCTGCCCTGTGCATCCCTACGAGGACCTCATCGCGCACCTGACCAGGACGAGCCAGCTCGACCCCGGTGAGGCGGCGCGCGTGGTGGCCGACGTGGTGGCCTACTTCTCCGAGCCGGTCGAGGAGTTCGTACGGCGCCGCCACGGCGAGCTGAAGTCTCGCGGCCTCACCAACGACGAGATCTTCCCGAGGATCGCGGCGGAACTACCCGTGCGGCGCGTGGCGGCTCCCGAGCTGTCGCTGCGCCAGCTGCGCAGGATCGTCTACGGATAGGAAGGTTGGCCCATGTGCGGAATCGTCGCCTATGTCGGCAGCAAGGATGCCGCGCCCATCCTGCTGGAGGGGCTTCAGCGCCTGGAGTACCGCGGCTACGACTCGGCAGGGGTGGTGGTCTCGAACAAGGGCCTCAAGCTGCGTAAGGTCAAGGGACGCGTGGCCGACCTGGCCAAGGCCGTACCCGCCAGGTTCAAGGGCGCGCTCGGCATCGGGCACACCCGCTGGGCCACCCACGGCGTGCCGAGCGACGAGAACGCCCACCCCCACCTGTCGTCCGACGAGCGCATCGCGGTCGTCCACAACGGCATCATCGAGAACGCCGACGAGCTGCGCGCCAGGCTCGTCGCCGAGGGCGTGACCTTCGCCTCCGAGACCGACACCGAGGTGCTCGCGCACCTGATCGCCCGTACGGTGACCGAGACCGACACGCTCGAGGCGGCGGTCAGGAAGGCGCTCAAGAGCATCGTCGGCACCTACGGCATCGCGGTCGTCGACGCCGAGCGGCCCAAGGAGATCGTGGTCGCCCGCAACGGCAGCCCGATCGTCCTGGGCCTCGGCGAGAAGGAGATGTTCGCCGCCTCCGACGTGGCCGCCCTCGTCCGCTACACCCGCCAGGTCGTCCACCTCGAGGACGGCGAGCTGGCCGTCCTGACCGCCGACGGCTTCCACACCTTCGCCAGCGGAGGGCGCGAGACCGCCAAGGAGCCGCTGACCGTCGACTGGGACGCGGGCCACTACGACACCGGCGGCTACGAGCACTACCTGCTCAAGGAGATCTCCGAGCAGCCCGAGTCGATCGCCAGGACCCTGCGCGGCCGCCTCGACGAGCGCTTCCACATCGCCCACCTCGGCGGCCTCAACATGGACGCCCGCGAGACCCGTTCCTTCCGCCGCGTGAAGATCATCGGCTGCGGAAGCGCCTACTACTCCGGCCAGATCGGCGCGCAGCTCATCGAGGAGCTGGCCCGCATCCCCGCGGACGCCGAGCCCGCCAGCGAGTTCCGCTACCGCAACCCGGTCGTCGACCCCGACACCCTCTACGTCGCCATCAGCCAGTCCGGCGAGACCTACGACACGCTGGCGGCCGTCCAGGAGCTCAAGCGCAAGGGCGGGCGGGTCATCGGCATCGTCAACGCCGTGGGCAGCGCGATCGCCAGGGAGGTGGACGGCGGCATCTACCTGCACGCGGGCCCCGAAGTGTCGGTGGCCTCCACCAAGGCCTTCACCTCGACCGCGGTCGCCTTCGCCCTGCTGGCCCTGCACTTCGGCCGGGTGCACGACCTGTCGCCGGCCGACGGCCGCCGCATCGTCGAGGGGCTGCGCGAGCTGCCCGCGCAGATCGAGAAGATCCTCCAGCAGGGCGACCGCATCGCCGAGCTGGCCAGGAAGTACGCGGGGCACCCGAGCATGATGTTCGTCGGCAGGGTGCGCGGCTACCCGGTGGCCCGCGAGGGCGCGCAGAAGCTCAAGGAGATCTCCTACATCCACGCCGAGGCCTACCCGGCCAGCGAGCTGAAGCACGGGCCGCTCGCGCTGATCGGCCCCGAGCTGCCGACGGTGGCGATCGTGCCCGACGACGAGCTGCTCGACAAGAACCTCACCACGCTCGGCGAGATCAGGGCGCGCGGCGGGCGGGTGCTCATGGTCGGCCATCGCGAGCCCGAGGCCAAGCTGGCCGACGACGTGATCGTGATCCCGAAGAACGAGATCGAGCTCGACCCGATCCTGCTCACCATCCCGCTGCAGATGCTGGCCTACCACGCGGCGGTCGCCCTGGAGCGCGACGTCGACAAGCCGCGCAACCTGGCCAAGAGCGTCACGGTCGAGTAGCGGAGCGGCCGTGCGGGCGGAGCGGCCGTGCGGCCGTGCGGGGCCGGGCGCCCGCGCAGCCGCACGGCCTGCACCCCGGCACGGCCTGCACCCCGGCACGGCCTGCACCCCGGCACGGCTCGCCCCCCGGACGGCCCGCCCCCCGGACGGCCTGCCGCTTTCACGGCAGCAGCAGGCCCCAGTAGAGGGCCCAGGGGATCATCACGGCGCCCGCCGTGACGAGCAGGCCGAGCCGTACCCGCTCCGCGCGCCGCTCGACCGCGCGCCAGGCGCGGGCGGTCAGGACGGTGGTGACGGCGACGGTCACCGTCAGCGCCTGCAACGCCAGCCAGAGCACGGGCCGTCCCGCCAGCACGGGGCCGGGCTGGGCCAGCTTGCCACCGGTCATGATCAGGTAGGTCAGGTACGCGAAGCCGCCGAGCACCACGACCAGACCGGAGGCCGCCAGCACCCTCGGCGCCGCCCCGGCTCCCCTCGCGCCGGATCCGCCCGCCCCGGCCCACCGCGCCCCGGCCCACCGCGCCCCGGCTTCGTTCGCGCCGGATTCCTCCGCCCCGGATCTTCCGGTGCCGGAGGCCGCCGCCCCTGGACGCCCTGTGTCGGAGGCCGCCGCGCCCGGACGCCCTGTGTCGGAGGCTGCCGCGCCCGGACGCCCTGTGCCGGAGGCGGCCGCGCCTGGACGCCCTGCGCCGGAGGCCCCTTCGCGGGATCCCCGTGCGCCCGAAGCCGTGGCCAGGCCCCTGATCCGGCGGGCGGCCGCGGTGAGCGGGTAGCCGAGGAAGGCGGTCAGGAACAGCAGCAGCGCCGCGGTCTGCACGGGCGCCGACTCCCACCAGGCGGGCGGCGGCACCGCGACGGTCGCCGAGGCCTGGTGCGCCCGGGGGGCGTCGGGCGGCGGGCTCGTCCGCGGCGCCCGGCCCGTGGCGACGTCCGACACCCAGGAGCCGACCTGGTCGGCGTAGCCGGGGGCCAGTTCGGGCAGCCGGGTGACGCCGCCGTCGGGGGTCAGGTGGGCGGCGTGCTCGGCGCCGGGGAACAGCCGGAGCGTCACGTGCTCGTTGCCGCCCTCGGCCAGGGCCCGCGCCATCAGCGGCGGGCTCTCCCGCGGCGGGGTGAGCAGGTCGTGGGTGCCCCAGATGGCGAGGACCGGCTGGCGGACAGCGCGCAGCACCGACAGCGGGTCGTGCCACGGCTCGGGGAACAGCCCGCCCGCGGAGATCGCCCGGTACAGCGTGGGGATCGCCCTGCCGGGCAGGGCCCCGGACACGCCCGCCTTGCGCAGGCCCGCCATGACCGCCCACGACTGCTGGCGCAGCGGCTCGAGGGAGTTGGCGCCGACCAGCACGACGAACGCCACGTCCCGGGAGCGGGAGGCGGCCAGCGGCACCACCCATCCGCCCTCGCTGAGCCCCCAGAGCCCGACCTTGCCCGGGTCCACCCCGGTCTGCCGGCGCAGCGCCGCCACCGCGCCGAGCGCGTCGTCGGCCAGTTGCGAGTAGGAGCGCCGGAAGGTCGAGTAGCCCGCCGCCCGCTTGTCGTAGACCAGCACCGCCATGCCGCGCCTGGCGAACTCCACGGCCTCGGTCATGAGCTTGGTCCTGGGCGTGCCGGCGCCGGCCCCGTGCACGAGCACCATCCCCGGCAGCGCGCCGCGCCGGTTCCTGGGGGCCAGGACCGTGCCGTGCAGGGTGAGCCCGCTGCCGGCGAAGCTCACCTCCGTCGCCGCCAGATCGCCGGGCACGGGTACGGCGGGCGGGGCCGGGGGCGCGGCCGAGGGCGCGGCCTGAGCCGCCCCGGCCAGGCCGAGTGCCGCTAAGAGCGCCAGCAGCGCCGGAACCACTGTCTTCACGAATCGCGTCATATTGCCGAAGATAGTCTGCAGAGAACTCTCGGCAAAGAGATGTCTGCAGAAATCCTTCTGGAGTACTAGGGTGATCGTCATGAAGGATGACGAGCCCTGGGTTCTGGACGATCCAGGCAAGCTGAAGGCCCTGGCCCATCCCATGCGCCGCGCCATGCTGCGCCACCTCGGCCTGCACGGCCCGGCCACGTCCACGACGCTCGGCTCGCTGCTCGACGCCAAGACCGGGACGACCAGCTACCACCTGCGCCAGCTGGAGAAGTACGGATTCATCGAGGAGATCCCCGAGCGGTCCACCGGGCGCGAGCGGTGGTGGCGCAGGGCGGAGACGGGCGACATCAGGCTGCCGCTGCCCGCCCAGCTCGCCCCCGAGGACCGCCCGGTCCTCGCCGAGTTCCACCGGATCGGGCTGGAGGAGGACAAGCGGATCCTCCTGGAGCAGCTGCCTGCCGCCTACCAGGCCGACCCCGCCTGGGTGAAGGTGTCGCGCGCGCTCGGCCGGATGCGGCTGGACGAGCTGGAGGACTTCTTCGAGGAGTACATCCTGCTGCTGAAGAAGTACAGCCGGCGGGCCGCCGACGCCCCGCCCGAGGCCAGGCCCCTCCACATCCGGCTGCTCGCCGTTCCCGCCGACCTGCCCGCCACCCCCGAGGTGTGACGCAAGGTGATCATCCAATAACATCCTGTACAAGGGTTGGGGGCGACGGGGAGGGGCGCGCATGCGCCGTCGGGAGTTCGTGGCAGCGTTCGTGCCGGGGACGGTGGCCGCGCTGGCGTGCCTGGCCGGGTGCGGCGCCACGGTCCCCCGGCAGGGAGCCAGCTTCACCGTCGTGCCGGGCGGAGAGGCGTGGATCCCCGTCGCGAAGGTCCTGGCGGGCCAGTTCAGATACAGCGGCGTCGCCGACGGCGGGACCTCGCTGACCGTGACGGGCCTGCCCGCTCTCGCGACCGCCCTGCGCAACGGCTCCAAGGCGGCCGGCACCCCGCTGGCCAGGCTGGTGGGCGACGTCGAGGTGCTGGTCGTGCCCGCCGCCTCGCTGCTGCGCGGCTTCGACGACTTCGCCGGGCGGCTGCTCGCCGACCCGGGCGCCACGGTGCTGGCGGGCCGGCCCCAGGGCGGCACCGACCACCTGCTGTTCGGGCTGGTCGCGCGCGGGCTCGGCGCCGACGCCAGGGTGCTCGACTACGCCGGCTATCCCACCACGCACGACGCGGCCGCGGCGCTGCTCGTGGGCCGGGCCGCCGTCGCCGCCGGGCCGCTCGGCGACTGGCGCAAGCGCATCGACAAGGGCCAGGTGAGGGTGCTGGCCGTCTCCTCCGCCGAACCGGTCGACGGCATCGAGGCGCCGACGCTGCTGGAGTCGGGCGTGCGGGTCGACTTCGCCGACTGGTGCGGGGTGCTCGGGCCGGGGGAGATGACCGAGCGCGAGCACGCCCAGGCGGTCGCGATCCTCGAGGAGATCACCGGGTCCCGGCAGTGGGCGGATGCGTGCCGTACGAGAGGGTGGAAGCCGATTCCCCTCAGCGGCGGCGACTTCGGCGTGTGGCTCGGGTCGGAGACCGAGCGGACCCGTGAGGTGCTCAAGGACCTCGGCCTCATCGACATGTTGGGGTAGTTGCGCCCGCGGCCACTAGATGTAGGATCCTGCTCGTCGCTGGTTCGCCCGATCAGGGCGGAGCAAAAAGGGAAGCCGGTGCGAATCCGGCGCTGCCCCGCAGCGGTGAGCGGGAACGACCGCCGTCACGACGCACTGGGCCCATGGCCTGGGAAGCGACGGCCAGTAGGAAGCTGACGAACGCCCGCGAGTCCGAAGACCTGCCAGCGGTGTGACCTGTCCATGGCCTCGAGGGAGGGCCGGGGGGCCTCGCGGCATGCCCGCGCGCTCTCGCCTGCCCTCACGAGGCCGAGCTCGCGAGGAGAGAGCGTGACGCAGACCGTAGAGGTGGATCGCCGGCTGGCCATCGAGGAGGCCGCCGCCAGGGTGATCGCCGATCCGGAGAACTCCAGGGTGGCCGCCAGGCTGCTGGCCGAGGAGATCGCCGACGAGGCCGCCGCGCACGGCGTGCGGACCTTCTCCGAGTCGATCGCGGCCACCCACGCCGCCGGCCTGCTCCAGGACGGGCTGGCCGCCTTCGTGACCGCCCACGCCGCCGCCCTCGACGCGCTGGTGGACGAGAGCGCCGACGACAGGTTCGAGTACTTCGGGCTGCGCACCGTCTACGACCGCTACCTGCTGCGCCACCCCGACACGCGCGGCGTGCTCGAGCGCCCGCAGCACTTCCTGCTGCGCGTGGCGTGCGGCCTTTCCGCCTCGGTCGCCGAGGCCGCCGAACTGTACGCCCTGATGTCCACGCTGTCCTACCTGCCGAGCTCGCCCACCCTGTTCAACTCGGGTTCGCGCCGCGCGCAGCTGTCGTCCTGCTTCCTGCTCGACTCGCCGCGCGACGACCTCGAGGGCATCTACGAGCGCTACGGCCAGGTCGCCAGGCTCTCGAAGTACGCCGGGGGCATCGGCATCGCCTGGACCAGGGTCCGCTCCCGGGGCTCGCTCATCCGCGGCACGAACGGCCACTCCAACGGCATCGTCCCCTGGCTGCGCACGCTCGACTCCAGTGTCGCCGCCGTCAACCAGGGCGGCCGCCGCAAGGGCGCGGCCTGCGTCTACCTGGAGACCTGGCACGCCGACATCGAGGAGTTCCTCGAACTGCGCGACAACACCGGTGAGGAGGCCCGCCGCACCCACAACCTCAACCTCGCCAACTGGGTGCCGGACGAGTTCATGCGCCGCGTCGAGGCGGACCAGGTGTGGTCGCTGTTCGACCCCAAGGAGGTGCCGCACCTCACCGACCTGTACGGCGAGGCGTTCGACGACGCCTACCGGGCCGCGGAGGCGGCCGGCCTGCACACCCGCCAGATCCCGGCCCGCACCCTCTACGGCCGGATGATGCGCACGCTCGCGCAGACCGGCAACGGCTGGATGACCTTCAAGGACGCCGCCAACCGCGCCTCCAACCAGACCGCGCGCCCGGAGAACGTCATCCACCTGTCCAACCTCTGCACCGAGATCCTCGAGGTCACCAGCGACGGCGAGACCGCCGTCTGCAACCTCGGCTCGATCAACCTGGCCGCGCACCTGGCCGGCGGCTCGATGGACTGGGCCCGGCTGCGGGCCACCGTGCGGACCGCGGTGCGCTTCCTGGACAAGACGATCGACCTGGGCTTCTACCCGACGCCGGAGGCCGAGACCGCCAACCTGCGGTGGCGGCCGATCGGGCTCGGCGTGATGGGTCTGGCCGACGTGTTCTTCTCGCTGCGCCTGCCGTTCGACTCGGCCGAGGCGCTGGCGCTGTCCACGCGCATCGCCGAGGAGATCGCGCTGGCCGCCTACGACACCTCCGCCGACCTGGCCGTCGAGCGCGGGCGCCACCCCTCCTACGGCGACACGAGGGCGGCCCAGGGGGTGCTGCACCCCGACCACTTCGGCGCCGGCGACTCGCCCGCGTGGACGGCCCTGCGCGCCAAGATCGACCGGACCGGCCTGCGCAACTCCCTCATGATCGCCATCGCGCCCACCGCAACGATCGCCTCGATCGCCGGATGCTACGAGTGCATCGAGCCCCAGGTGTCGAACGTCTTCAAGCGCGAGACCCTGTCCGGCGAGTTCCTGCAGGTCAACCGGTATCTGGTCGCCGACCTGCAGCGGCTCGGGCGGTGGACGCAGGAGATGCGCGACGCGATCAAGCGGGCCGACGGGTCGGTGCAGGACATCCCCGGGATCCCGGCCGAGCTCAAGACGCTGTACCGGACCGCGTGGGAGCTGCCGCAGAAGGCGCTCATCGACCTGGCGGCGGCGCGGACGCCGTACATCGACCAGTCGCAGTCGCTGAACCTGTTCATGGCCACGCCGACGATCGGGAAGCTGTCGTCGATGTACGCCTACGCCTGGAAGCAGGGGCTGAAGACCACCTACTACCTGCGCTCGCGCCCGGCGACGAGGATCGCCCAGACGACCGTGCAGGCGACCGCTCAGCCCGCCCCAGAGCCCGCCTTCACGGTGAGCGAGGCTGTCGCCTGCTCGCTGGAGAACCCCGAGATCTGCGAAGCCTGCCAGTAGGCCCTCGCCCGCCGCGCCGACGACGACCCACCGCAAGGAGAACTACGTGCTGCTCGACCCCGGCATGGACCTGACGCTGCGCCCGATGCGCTACCCCGACTTCTACGAGCGCTACCGGGCGGCCATCCGCAACACCTGGACGGTCGAGGAGGTGGACCTGCACAGCGACCTGGCCGACCTGGCCAGGATGACGCCCCAGGAACGCCATCTCATCAACCGGCTGGTCGCCTTCTTCGCCACCGGCGACTCGATCGTCGCCAACAACCTCGTGCTCAACCTCTACCAGCACGTCAACGCCCCCGAGGCCCGCCTGTACCTGTCCAGGCAGCTGTTCGAGGAGGCGGTGCACGTGCAGTTCTACCTGACGCTGCTCGACACCTATCTGCCCGACCCGGACGAGCGCGTCAAGGCCTTCGCCGCCGTCGACAACATCCCCTCCATCCGCGACAAGGCCGAGTTCTGCTTCCGCTGGATCGACTCCCTGGCCGACCTGCGGCGGCTGGAGACCAGGGCGGACCGCCGGGCCTTCCTGCTCAACCTGATCTGCTTCGCCGCCTGCATCGAGGGCCTGTTCTTCTACGGCGCCTTCGCCTACGTCTACTGGTTCCGCTCCCGCGGCCTGCTCGGCGGCCTGGCCACCGGCACCAACTGGGTCTTCCGTGACGAGTCGATGCACATGGAGTTCGCCTTCAGCGTCGTCGACACCGTGCGCGCCGAGGAGCCCGACCTGTTCGACGACAAGCTCGGCGAGCAGGTCACCAGGATGATCGAGGAGGCGGTGGCGGCCGAGCTGGCCTTCGCCCGTGACCTGTGCGGCGATGGCATGTCGGGAATGACCGTCGAGCAGATGCGCGAGTACCTTGAGTACGTGGCCGATCAGCGGCTGCGCCGTCTCGGCCTGCCCGTCAGGTACGGAACCGCCAACCCCTTCGCGTTCATGGAGCTGCAGGACGTGCAGGAGCTGGCGAACTTCTTCGAGCGCAGGGTGTCGGCATACCAGGTCGCGGTCGAGGGCAATGTGACCTTCGACGAGACATTCTGAGACATTAGGGGGCATGATCGTGGCGCCGGTGAACTGGCTCATCCTGATCGCATCCGTCCTCGGAGCGGTCGTCTGCGTCGAGCTGGTTCGCAGGCTCCTCCTGAGAGCCGCCCGTACCTGGGACTTCGTCGGGCATCTGGTGCGCAGGTGCACCTGGCCGGCGTTCGCCGTGGCGTCGGTGGTGGCCTTCAACACCGCGTTCGTGCCCAGCATGGTCGGCAGCGCGGCACTGCCCATCGTCGAGCGTCTCACCGGCATCCTCACCATCGCCGCGTTCACCTGGCTGCTCATCCAGGCCGCCTACGCGGTCACCGACGTCGTCCTCGACCGGCTCGAACAGGTCGAGGAGAACAACCGCAGAGCCAGGCGGGCCAGAACGCAGATCGCGCTGGTCCGCAGGGCCGCCGCGGCGGTGATCATCGTGATCTCCTTCGGCGCCGCGCTGTTCACCTTCCCCGAGGTGCGCGCGCTCGGCGCCGGACTGCTCGCCTCGGCCGGCATCGCCGGCGCGATCGTCGGCATCGCGGCGCAGTCCACGATCGGCAACATGCTCGCCGGGCTGCAGCTCGTCTTCAGCGACGCGCTGCGGCTCGACGACGTGGTGGTGGTCAACGGCGAGTGGGGCAGGATCGAGGAGCTCACACTCACCTACGTCGTGGTCCGCTCGTGGGACGAGCGGCGTCTGGTCTTCCCCGTCTCCTACTTCACCCAGAACCCGTTCGAGAACTGGACCAGGCACGGCAGCAGGGTCATCGGCCACGTCTACTTCCGCGTCGACTGGTCGGTGCCCGTACCGGAGCTGCGCGAGGAACTGCACCGCTTCATCAAGGACCACCCGCTGTGGGACCAGAAGGACTGGACCCTCCAGGTCACCGACATCCTGCCCAACGGCCTGGTGGAGCTGCGGGCACTGATGAGCGCGGCCGACTCGGCCTCGGTCTGGGACCTGAAGGCCGACGCCCGCGAGCACCTCGTGGCCTACCTGAAGGCCCACCACCCGCACGCGCTGCCCCGCTTCCGGGTGGAGAGCTCCTCCTACGGCGCCTTCGCCGACTCAGGCCCCGGAGGCTGGCCGAAGGACCCGCGTGGCGCCCGCGATCAGCGCGGTGGCCAGCACCCAGCCTGAGACCACCAGCGTCCACGCCACCCAGGCCGTCCACCCGGCCGGCTCGTACGCGCCGCGCACCTCGAACACACTCACCGGCACCAGCAGGTCGAGCGAGTAGACGAACGCGTTGAACGTGCGCACCTGGTCAGGGTCGACCTGGACCGGCGGAACGCGGGTGAAGATGACCGTCCCCGCGGTCAGCAGGATCGCCGCCCACAGACCCGCCAGCCACGAGCGGTAGCCGTAGCCCACCATGACGTCGAGCAGCCGCCCCCACACCTTGCCCGCCGGCCGCAGGGTGCCGCGCCGCCGCCGTTGCTTGGCCAGCAGCACCCGCCGCGCCTCCGGCTCGTGCCCGATGCGCCGGTACCACGAGGCCAGCTGCTCGTACGGCTGCGGCCGGTACCCGCCGGGGTCGTGGCCCAGCCAGCCGAGCCGTTCGGCCAGGGACCAGGGACCGCGCAGCGACTCGTAGGTCAGGCCGTTGAGCAGCACCGCGCCCGGATAGGCGTCGGGGGAGTCCAGCAGCACCCCGAAGCGCGAGTAGCCGAAGTTGACCTCGCCCTCGATCACGTCGGGCCGCATGATCACCTCGTCCGCCTGCATGTGGCTGAGGTGCAGCGCCCGGCCCTCCGCACGAAGCTCTGCATGGTGGAAGGACAGCACCCCGTCGACGCGTGCGCCGCGCATCCTGATCGTGCCGTCCGCCCTGAAGCCGGCGCTGAGCTCGGCGGTGCCCGCGGTCATGAAGTCGGCGTTGACCGCGCCGACGTGCGCGCCCTCCAGGTAGAGGCCGCCGGGGAAGGTACCGCCGATCAGCCGCAGGTCGCCGTGGGCGCGCAGCCCGCGCAGGAAGGTGCCGCCGCCGACCGACAGGCCGCCCGCCCACAGCGCCCACTCGTGCATCGTGTCAGTGACGCCGCCCTCGGGCTCGCGGACGTCGCCGTGGGCCGACTCCGAGGTCGAGGTGCGCGGCAGCGGCGCGGTGATCGTCGTCCTGGACAGGCGGCACTGGCCCTCCACCCGCGCGTTGTCCAGGCGCACGCCCGCGTGCACCGTCGAGCCGTCCAGCTCGAACAGGCCGTCCACCTTCATCCGCGAACCCTTGACCCTGGCCAGCTCGCAGCCGCGCAGCCGGACACCTCTGGCGGTGGCGTCGGACAGGTCGACGGGCTCGGCCAGGTGGCAGTTGAGCAGGTAGAGGGTGGCGTCGATGGTCGCGCCGGACAGGTCGAGGGCGCCGACCACCCTGGCGCCCGCCAGCCGTACCCCCGCCACCCGGCCGGGGGTGCGCTCGACCGCGCCGAGCAGCAGCGCGGCGATCACCTCGGCCCGCACCTCGCGCTCGCGGCCCCAGCGATCGGCCTGCGCCGGGTCGTCGAGTTCCCTGTCGCCCGTGCGCAGGTCCACCCACGCCCCCGTGGGAAAGGCCCGCCACAGGCGGCGTTCGGCGGCGGATAATCTGCGCACGGACCAGATTTTATTCTGTGGCGGACACGTGAATTGCCATTTACCTTTGTGGTGTTCGCGAGAAAGAAAACGGTCCAAGCCGACAGGCTTTTTCTTTCTCAGGTCTGACCGGCGGGAATGGCGCCCCCCGGATGGATGTGAACGCCATTCGCCCCGGGCATGGACCCACGCCAGCCACGCCCGGGGTCACATGGGCGGCGGTACGGCGGGCCGGACCTCCAGCTCGGCCAGCAGCCCCGCGATCCGACGCGCGCGCAGCGGGTCGACGGGCAGCACATGGCTCGTCCACCAGCGCGCGGCCTCCGGGTTCGGCCCGGCCGGCACCAGGTCGAGATAGTCGTGGAGCGGCGGGTCGTAGATGAACCCGGGCACCACGCCCCGCTGTTCGAGCCGGGCGACGACGGTGTCCCTGTCCTCGACCACGAGCGGGACCCGCAGCAGCGGCTGGGGCTCGGCGTGGCGCACCCCCTCGGCGGCCCAGGGCGTGTCGCGCAGCAGCCGGACGCCCGCCAGGCGCGCCTCCCGCTCGCGGTCGATCACCCGGAACCTGGAGTCCTGGTAGCGGCGCACGAGCGGACCGTGGCGCATCCGCCAGTCCGCCTGGTCGATCGACAGCCAGTAGTCGAGGGCGGACAGCAGCGCGGCGTCGGCAGCCGGGCCCGTCCCGCGCGCGGCCAGCGCCGCCCGTAGCTCCGGCTCCCTGGACGGCAGGCGGTGCCCCGTCCAGGTCATCAGGCCCAGGCGCTTGAGCGCGTGCCAGATCGGGCGCACCAGCCCGGTGCGGTAGATCGTCTCCCTGATCACCGGCCGCAGGACGGCGGCCAGCTGGCGTCCCGGCACGAGCAGGTCGTCCCTCGCCTGCGCCAGCGTCCGCAGGTCCGCCGGATCGGCGCAGGTCAGATAGGCGCCGGACATCGCGCGGCCGTGCTTGGCCAGGCTGTAGACGCCCGCCGCCCCGAACGTGCCGGCCAGCCGCCCGTCGACCGTGGTCAGCATGGCGTGGGCGGCGTCGTCGATGATCGTGACGCCGTGGCGCGCGCAGGCCTGTCGCAGTTCGGCGATCCGGTCGGGCTGGCCGTACAGGTGGGTGGTGAGCACGCCCGACACGCCCGTCCAGTCGACGGCGGGCACGTCGATGTTGCCGTCGCGCCAGGAGACCGGCGCCAGCACCGGCGTCAGGCCGGCCGCCAGCACCATGAACAGCACGATCTCGCAGTTGGTGGGCGCGAGCAGCACCGTGTCGCCGGGCTTGAACCAGTGGCGCAGCGCCAGGTAGAGGGCGAACCGGCCCGACGGCACGTGGATGCAGTCCTGGCCGGCCCTGTCGCGCATCACCGGCGCCTGCCGTACGCGCGCAGCACCTTGTCGACGGCGCCGTAGATCCGGGGGGACTCCAGGATCAGCCGGCGCACCCGGCGGACGGGCTCGTGGCGCATGCGGTGCAGCGCGGCGCCCATCGTGCGGCGGCGCACCACCCCCTCGCCCACGGGGGCGCCCGTGCTGCGCAGCGCGTCCTTGTACTCGGAGTTGGTGCCGATGCCCAGGTCGAGGGAGCGAATGCCGATCTCGGCGGCGGCCTCAGCCATGTGCAGGTGCTGGATGAGGCCGGGGGAGTACTTGGCGAACTCGGGATCGTAGGCCGGGAACCAGCCGATGAGCACCGTGTCGGAGCGCAGCCCGAAATGCCCGGCGACCGGACGGCCGTCGACGTACATCATCGACAGCGGGCCGGCGAAGGTGGGCGAGTCGATGGCGTGCAGCCGCTCGGCCAGCTCCACCACCCAGGACTGCCCGAACCTGTCGGCGCGCCCCATGCGCCGGTACTGCGCCGACTTCCACTCGCGCAGCACGCGGAAGTCGTCGGCGCCGCGCGCGGCGAAGTCGAACGTGACCTCCCCGAAGTCCCTGCCGAGCTTGCGCTCCTTGTACAGGGTGCTCTTGTAGAACTTCGACGAGCGCTTGGCCAGCCCGGCCGCGTAGGCGGCGTAGCCGTCCGACAGGTCGAGCACGACGCTCTGCTGCGAGAGGGTCTCGTAGGGGTGGAACCACGGCTGGCGCTCCACCAGGCAGCCGAACTCCCAGACGTGCAGGCCCAGCCCCTTCAGCAGCGTGTCGGCGGCGAAGTCGGCGCCGGGCCGGTGGATGACGCCCTGGCACAGCGACACCCACGAGCCGATCGCGGCGCCCACGCCGCCCGCGCCGACCTCGAACGGCAGGAATCCGGCGATGCCCTCGCCGTCGCTGATGACGCCGACCCGCGCCGCCTTGCTCACCTCACCCATCGCGATCGTGAACTCGGGGCTCAGGAAGGGGTTGGCCAGATGCGGTTGGGCCGCCTGCATCCCACGCCAGGCGGTCAGTTCGCTCTCACCGAGCTCAGCCGGGCGGATGACCGAGAAGGTAGAGCGTTTCATATCAAGCTGGAACATACCCATCCTTGTTAGGAAACTGCGGCAACTCTGCGCAGATGCGGCACCACCGCCAGCGCGACGACGGCATTGGCGGCGAGCACCGCATAACCAACGCCGGTGATCCCCGCGACGGGGAAGAGGACGCCGATCAGGCCCAGCATCAGCCCCGCGAGCCCGATCTGCACGATCGCCAGCCGTCTGGCCTGGCTCATGGCCCTGAGCGTGCTGAGGTGGATCTCGATCAGCATGCCCGGCAGCACCGACAGCGCCATCAGCCGCAGCAGCGGCGCGGCGGCCTCGGCCATCTCGGCGCTGAAGACCGACAGGATCAGCGGCGCGCCCAGCGCCGCGATCGCCACGATCGGCACGATGATCACCACGGTACGGCGCAGCGCGTTGCGGACGCTGCGGGCCAGCTCCTCGGCCTTGAACGCGCCCTCGACGGTGAGCGAGACCGCCATGTTGGCGGCCAGCAGGCCGATCATGCAGCCCAGCGTGTGGGTGACCGAGAAGTAGCCGAACACCGTGGCGTTGTTGAGCCAGGCGGCCACCAGGACCGGAACCAGGTAGAGGGTCAGCAGCAGCGACAGCGCGCCGGGGAAGTCTCCGGCCAGGAACCTGCCGATCTCGCGGAGCCGGGGCGGGTCGCCGGCGTTCTCCCTGACGTGGCGGGGGATGGCGTACCTGAAGATGAACCAGTTGATCGGGATCAGCGCCATCGCGGTCGGGATGATCCACGACAGGAAGATGCCGCCGAACAGGCCGCCCTCGGGCAGGGCGAAGGCCAGACCGGCCAGCATCGCCATCTTCACCAGCCCGAAGGCCAGGCTGTTGGCCGGCACCCAGATCGCCTTGCGCAGGCCCGCCAGCGTCACGTCCTGGAGCGTGAAGATCGTCCAGACCAGCACGGAGGCCAGGAAGAACAGCCCGGGACCGAGCCCGCCGAGGCTCGCGTAGGCCGGGCCCCACAGCGGGAGCGTCAGCAGGAAGCCCAGCGCCGCCACCACACCCGTCGCGCCCGCCACGGCGTAGCCGCGCTGCACGAACTCCGAGGTGCGGCGGCCCGCCACGGGGATGAACCGCGCCATCGCCCCCACGAACGCCAGTCCGGTCAGCGAGGAGAACAGGCGCATCGCGCTGATCATCGTCTGCCCCTCGCCGAAGGCGGCGGGCGAGTAGAGTTTCGTGGCCAGGAACCAGTAGCCGAGCCCGAGCACGGCGGTGATCCCGGTGTTGATCATGAGCGCGTAGGCCTGGAGGAACAGGGGGTTCCGCAGATCCCGGCGCAGCCGGTCGGCAAGAGTGGGTGTGGCGCCTGGGGTTGGCATGGCGTCATCGTCGGCCTTGCCGCTTGCGGCGGTCTTTCCGGAAACTTTCAACCGGTCGTCCGCGTCAGGTGCCTCACTTGTCACACTGACCATGATGTCCGATGGCCGGAGTGACCCGGCACGTCTTGCGCCACTCGTTATGCGGGCCGGCCCGTCTCGGCGGCCATCGGCGGACCCTCAGCGACCCTCCTCAGTGACCCTCGGCGGCCCTCAGTAGCCCTCGGCGGCATCGGCGGGCCCTCTAGCGCGGCCCTCGGCGGCCTTCGCGCGCGGGAGACCGGCGCCGAAGCGTGGCGCACCACCGTCCACCGCGTCCGGCGGCCTTCGCGCGGGAGAGACCACCGGGCCGTCCCCCATGCGGGCGACCTTCTCGCGCTCCGGCTAGCGATCCACGATCTCGTTCTTGCCGATCACCACGACGCCGCCCCTGGTGACGGCGAAGCGGGTGCGGTCGTAGTCGAGGTCGAAGCCGATCCTGGCGCCGTCGGGGATGACGACGTTCTTGTCGATGATCGCCTTGCGGACGATGGCGCCCCTGCCGACCTTGACGTTGTCCATCAGCACCGAGTCCTCCACGCGGGAGTGCGAGTGCAGGACCACGCGCGGCGACAGGATCGAGCGCTGCGCGGCGCCGCCCGAGATGATCACCCCGGGGGAGACCAGCGAGTCGATGGCGCGGCCCACCCGGTCGCCCTCGTTGTGGACGAACTTGGCGGGCGGCAGCGGATCGTGCCCGGTGAAGATCGGCCACCGGTCGTTGTACAGGTTGAAGACCGGGTGCGCGGAGATCAGGTCCATGTGCGCCTCGTAGTAGGCGTCGAGCGTCCCCACGTCACGCCAGTAGCCCCGGTCGCGCTCGGTCGAGCCGGGCACGAGGTTGTTGGCGAAGTCGTAGACGTCGGCGCCACCCGACTTGACCATCATCGGGATGATGTTGCCGCCCAGGTCGTGCTTGCTGGTCGGGTCGAGCGCGTCCTCGCGCAGCGCGTCGATCATGGCCTGCGTCTTGAAGACGTAGTTGCCCATCGAGGCGTAGATCTCGTGCGGGTAGTCGGGCAGGCCCACCGCGTCCTTCGGCTTCTCCCTGAACGCGACGATCCTGCGGCCGGACGGATCGGTCTCGATGACGCCGAACTGGTCGGCCAGCGACAGCGGCTGCCTGATCGCCGCCACCGTCACGTCGGCGCCCGAGTCGACGTGCTGGGCCACCATCTGCCGCGGGTCCATCCGGTAGATGTGGTCGGCGCCGAACACGATCACGTGCTCGGGCATCTCGTCGTAGATCAGGTTGAGGTTCTGGAACAGCGCGTCGGCCGAGCCGGAGAACCAGCGCGGACCCAGCCGCTGCTGCGCGGGGACGGGCGTGACGTAGTTGCCCAGCATGGCCGACAGGCGCCAGGTCCGCGAGACGTGGCGGTCGAGGCTGTGGTTCTTGTACTGCGTCAGGACCACGATCTGGAGGTAGTGGCCGTTGGCGAGGTTCGACAGCACGAAGTCGATCAGCCGGTAGATCCCGCCGAACGGCACCGCGGGTTTGGCGCGGTCCGCTGTCAGCGGCATCAACCGCTTGCCTTCTCCACCGGCGAGAACGACTGCGAGAACCCTGGGCGACGTCATGGCTGGACGCTACCCCGAAACGGGCAGTCCACGCAGGTCCACATGCCTGTCATCCGGGCGGCGAGTCGCGGACCGCCATGATCGCGACCATGGGGACACGTTCGCCGCCCTGGAAGGCCCCGCGGAGCCGTCGCTACGACGGCCGCGGGCTGGTCGGTGGGCTGACGGGCGGGCTGATGGGTGGCCTCGGCGTGGGCGTCAGCTTCGGCGTCATCGGACGCTCGCAGGTGGTGAAGCCCTTGGAGTAGCCGTGCCGGTAGCCCTGGTCGTACCACTTCACCCCGGTGGGATCGATGTGGAAGGGCTTGCTCTGCTCGCAGTCCAGCCGTCCGCGGTAGATGCCCTTGTCGTAACCCTTCTTGTACAGCTGCTTCTGCCGGTCGGTCCGCGGCGGAGTCCGCGCGAGGATCCCGGCGCCCGGTGCCGGACCGGCCGCCGGGATCGCCGCGACCCCGGCGCTCGCGGCCGGGGCCGTGACCAGTTGCCCGGCCAGTTGCCCGGCCAGTTGCGCGGCCAGCGCCATTCCGATGAGGAGCGCACGTTGCCTTCCGTGCATTCTCGTCCTCCTTCCATTGCCGCCGCGGACATTTCGGAAAGGCCGCGGGATCCATGGTGCGGGACAATTCATTCGGCCGGCGCCGGCAGGTGGGTGACGTGCGAATTCGCTGGGGCAGGGGCACGGCGAGGAGCGGCGGGGCGGGAAAGCGGGAAGGTCCTTTTCCGGCTCCTCGACAGCATGGTGCACATGCCGGCGAAGGAAAGTACACCAAGAACATCTCATCAACGTTTTTACCCGGGTGTTTTACCGCGTCGCCGGGAGGGCGGCGTGCGTTAGGGTCGCAGTGTGCGCGTGGATCTGCTGAGTCGCGAATACCCGCCCGAGGTGTACGGCGGTGCCGGAGTGCATGTCGAATACCTCGCCAGGGAGCTTCGGCGCCTGGCCGACGTCCGGGTCCGGTGCTTCGGCGCCCCCAGGGACGAGCCGGGTGTCTCGGCCTACCGGGTGCCCGGTGGCCTGGAGACCGCCAACGCCGCCCTCCAGGTCCTCGGCGTCGACCTGGAGATGGCCGCCGCGTGCGAGGGCGCCGACCTGGTGCACAGCCACACCTGGTACGCCAACTTCGCCGGGCATGTGGCCAAGATGCTGTACGGCACGCCGCACGTCGTCACCACCCACAGCCTCGAGCCGCTCAGGCCGTGGAAGGCCGAGCAGCTGGGCGGCGGCTACACGCTGTCCTCGTGGGCCGAGCGCACCGCGCTCGCCTCGGCCGACGCGATCGTCGCGGTGTCGGAGGGCATGCGCCGCGACGTGCTGACCGCCTACCCCGAGATCGCCCCCGACCGGGTGACCGTGATCCACAACGGGATCGACACCGTCGAGTACGCGCCGGACCACGGGCTCGAGGTGCTGCGCAAGCACGGCATCGACCCGGGCCGGCCGTACGTCGTCTTCGTCGGCAGGATCACCCGGCAGAAGGGGCTGGTCCACCTGCTGCGCGCGGCCCGCGACCTCGACGCGGGGGCGCAGCTCGTGCTGTGCGCCGGCGCCCCCGACACCCCCGAGATCGCCGCCGAGGTGCGCGGCCTGGTCGAGGGGCTGGAGCGCGACGGGGTGTTCTGGATCTCCGAGATGCTGCCCAAGCCGGAGGTCATCCAGCTGCTCACGCACGCGACGGTGTTCGTGTGCCCCTCGGTGTACGAGCCGATGGGGATCGTGAACCTGGAGGCGATGGCCTGCCGGACGGCCGTCGTCGCCACCGCGACCGGCGGCATCCCCGAGGTGGTGGCCGACGGCTCGACCGGGCTGCTGGTGCCCATCGAGCAGGGGGCCGACGGCACGCCGGACGATCCGGAGAAGTTCGCCGCCGACCTCGCCGAGCGGATCAACGCGCTGCTCGGCGACCCCGACCGGGCCAGGGAGATGGGCGCGGCCGGCCGGACGCGCGCGATCGAGCACTTCTCGTGGGAGCGCATCGCCGAGCGCACCATGGACCTCTACCGCTCACTGACAAGCTGACCGTCGGCTCCGCACCGCCCGTCGGCTTCGCACTGACCGCCGTATTCGCGCCACTCGCCGGATTCGCGCCACTCGCTGGCTCCGCGCCACTCGCCGGCTCCGCACCGCCCGCCGGTTTCGCACCGCCCGCCGGGGGCCGCCCACCGGGGGCGGTCGGCGGGTGCGCCAGGGCCGGGCCTTCCGGGGTTCTGGGCGGCGGCCGTGGCGATGCGGCTGGCGTAGGCTGCAGGAGCCGACGATCGAAGGGGAGCCCGTGCTGCTGGCCGAGGGAGTGCACGCTGTCGTCACCGACCGGAAGGGAGGCGCCAGCGCGCCGCCGTACGACGGCAGGAACCTCGGCGGCGCGGTCGGCGACGATCCCGGCAGCGTGCTGGCCAACCGCCGCGACACCGCCGCGGAGCTGGGGCTCGACCCGGACAGGGTGGTCTACATGCGCCAGGTCCACAGCGCCGAGGTGGCCTACGTGAGCGAGCCGTTCGGCGCCGAGCCGCCCGCGCTCGACGCGGTCTTCACCGACCTGCCGGGCGTCGGCCTGGCCGTGCTGGTGGCCGACTGCGTGCCCGTGGTCGTGGCCGATCCGGTCGCGCGTCTGGTCGGCGTGGCACACTCCGGGCGCGAGGGCACGTTCAAGGGCGTGGTCCCGGCGCTGGTCGAGGCCATGGCGGGGCACGGGGCGCAGCCGGGCAGGATGGTCGCGCTGGCCGGGCCGTCCGCCTGCGGCCGGTGCTACGAGGTCTCGCCCGAGCTGAGCGAGTCCGCGCCGCCCGAGATGCGCTCCACCACCCGGCTCGGCACGCCCGCGCTCGACGTCCGCGCGGGAGTGGCCGCCCAGCTGCGGGCCGCGGGCGTCCAGGACGTACGGCACGACGAGCGCTGCACGATCGAGTCGCCCGAGCTGTTCTCCTACCGCCGCGACCGCGTGACCGGCCGCTTCGCCGCCTACGCCTGGCTGGCGCCCTGACCGGAGATGTAGTGCATGATCACGTTGTGCACGTGCTGGGCCTTGTTCTCCCCGCGGAACTCCACCTCGTAGGTGTGCGTGCCGACGTGGATGGCGATCGCCCCCGAGGAGAAGAACGACCCGGCGAACGACTTGTTGCTCACGACGCTGACGGCGGAGACCCGTGAGTAGGGGATGCTGGTGATCGCGAGCCGCTTGCCGACGAACGACTTGTCCTGCACGATCACGCGCCGGTCGGTGAGACCGAGGAATCCCGTTCCGGTGCCGATGGCGTCGTAGACGGCGATGATCTGCTCCCCGGGCAGCAGTCCGCTCTGGACCTGCTGGAGCTGTTCCCGGCGGTCGTAAGTGACGTCCATACCCCCAGCATGCGGCTTGCCCCGGGCTTTGTCGCAGATCACTCTGGAAGTGAGAGGGGGGTGAGGACATGTCCCAAGCTCTCGGAGTCAGCCGCCCTGATCTCGCCGTCACCGACCTGCCCCAGCCGGAGGAGGTCTTCGGTGTCCGGCACATCGGGGTCAAGGAATTGTTCATGTACGCGGTGGGCCCGAGCCTGATCGCTCTGGGCATCTCCATCGGCAGCGGCGAATGGCTGCTCGGACCGCAGGCCGTGGGTCAGTACGGTTTCGTCGGCGTCGGCTGGGTCATCACCGTCTCCGCAGTCCTGCAGACCTTCTACAACGTCGAGTGCGCGCGCTACGTGATGGCGACGGGAGAGGCCCCCGTCGTCGGATGGGGCAGGGTCCCGCCCGGCTACAGGCTCTGGGTGCCCCTGTCTGTCTTCGTGGTCATCTTCGCCTTCATCGCGGGTGGCTGGGCCGCTTCGGCGGGCCAGGGCGTCTACGCGCTGGTCCACGGGACGGTCCCCCCGGCCGGGGCCGAGAGCCCAGACTGTGGGCCATCGCCCTGCTGGTGCTGGTCTTCCTCATCACCGCCGCCGCGCGCCGCATCAGCAGGGCGCTGGAGCTGGCCAACTGGGGGATGGTCGGCGCGATCCTCGTGACGCTCCTGCTCATCGACCTGTTCGTGGTTCCCTTCGCGCAGTGGTGGGAGGCCATCCGCGGCTTCGTGACACCCGCCGCCCCGCCTTCCGGCATCACCGCCACCCAACTCGGCGCCCTGGCCGGCTTCACCGCCCTAGCCTCCGGCCTGAACTGGTACGTCATGGGCCACTACCGCGACAAGGGCTACGGCATGGGCTTCCGCACCGGCTTCATCGCGGGCCTGCGCGGCGGCCGCAACGAACTGCTCGAGACCGGCGTGACCTTCCCCGACAACGTGGAGAACGCCGCCACCTGGAAGCGGTGGTACCGGCTGCTGATGGTCGACATGTGGGGCGTCTTCTTCATCGGCGCGATGCTGGGCATGCTGCTGCCCACGATCCTGATGGCCCGCGCCGTCCAGCTGTCCGGCCAGCGGCCGACCACGGCCAATGTGCCGACGTTCGTGGCCAGCGTCCTCTACGAGGACTACGGCAGGCCGATGTTCGTCATCGTGCTGATCATCGGCGTGCTGATCCTCTTCTCCACCCAGCTCGGCATCTTCGAGGCGATGGTCCGCGTCACCACCGACGCCGCGCACGCCACCAGCCCGCGCCTGCGCGGCCTCATCGAGGGCGATCCCAGGCGCTTCTACTACCCGTTCATGGGCGCGCTGCTGGTGGTCATCGCGATCGTGCTGCACCTTGCGGTGCCCGTCGAACTGGTGCAGTGGTCGGCCAACATGTCCAACCTGGGCGCGCTGATCTACCCGTTCATGCTGATGTACCTCAACAGCAGGCTGCCGCGCCCGGCGCGGCTGCACTGGTGGCACTACGTGGTGCTGGTGCTGAACTTCCTGTTCTTCGGGTTCTTCTTCGTCAACTTCGTCGCCGACTTCCTCGGAGAGCCACTGGTGACGTTCTGAGATGATCATGGGGGCAGCGCGCTGCCGCGCGCCAGGCACGTGCGACGCCGAAGGCGGGGCGGCCTGTCTGTAGAGCAGCAAGGAGAGCATCGTGCCCTGCTACGAGAAGCACGGGTTCCAGGTCACCCGGGAGATCCGTCTGCCGGGACGGTCCCACCGTCTGGGCGGTGCTCAGGAGACCCGTCAGCTGATCGGCTCCAGGACCACCACGGGGATCGGGCGGTCGGTCTTGGTCTGGTACTCGTCGTAGTCGGGCCAGGCCCTGGTCATCAGCCCCCACATCTCGGGCTTCTCGCCGGGCTCGGCCGTACGGGCGCGGGCTCTGAACCTCCTGTCCTTCACCTGCACCTCGACCGCCGGATCGGCCTGCAGGTTGAGGTACCACTCGGGATGGCGCGGGTCGCCCCCCTTGGAGGCGACGACCAGGAACTTGTCGTCGTACGGCTGGTAGATCAGCGGAGTGGTGTGCTTCCTGCCGGACCTACGGCCGGTCGTCGTCAGGAGCAGCGTCGTCGTGCCGTTCCAGTCGTGACCCTCGGCGCCGTCGGTCTCCTGATAGCGCTGGACGTGTTCCTTACCGTAGAGCATGTGGCCCTCCTACCCGAGAATCGGTAATGACACAGCCACGGTTGCGGACGTTCCCTCCCGACCCCAGGTCGGAAATGTCGCCCACATCTGATCCGCTCTGGCTAGAATCCGACCATGACCTGGCGACATTGATCCAGCACCAGAGGTCACGGGGCGCGTGAGCGCGGACCCCCGGGCACGGCAGCACGCCCGACGTCCGCACCGCCCCCGACAGGAAAGACCTCATGCTGCCAAAGCTCTACGTTTACTCGTTCCTCGGTGACTTCGTCCTGTTCTACCCGGTCTACACGCTGCTGTTCACCGACACCGGGTTGACCGTCCCCGAGATCACCTCCCTGCTGGTCATCTGGGTGCTGGCCGCGCTGGTGCTCGAGGTGCCCTCCGGTGCGCTGGCCGACACGCTGTCCCGCAAGGCGCTGCTGATCGCCGGCCCGCTGCTGGGCGCGGCCGGCTTCGCGCTGTGGACGGCCGTGCCCTCCTACTGGGCCTTCGCCGCCGGCTTCGTGCTGTGGGGCGCCCGCGAGGCCCTGGAGTCGGGCGCGTTCGAGGCGCTCGTCCACGACAACCTCGCCCACACCGGTACGGCCGAGCGCTATGCCGAGGTCACCGGCCGCGCCCGGTCCATCAGCCTGGTGGCCACGGCGCTCGCCACCGCCGCCGCCAGTCCTCTCTTCGCGGTCGCCGGCTACCAGGGCGTGGGAGTGGCCACCGTCCTGGCCTGCCTGCTGTGCGCCGCCATCGCCGCCACCCTGCCCGAACACCGCGCCGAGCCGGAGGACGACGACCCGACCGGCTACCTCGACACCCTCAAGGAAGGACTGGCCGAGGCGCGCCGCTCCCCCCGGGTGCGGCACGCGCTGCTGCTGGTTCCCGCGGTCACGGCCGTGTGGGGCGAGCTGGAGGAGTACGTGCCGCTGCTGGCCCAGGAGAGCGGCGCGACGGCGCAGACCGTTCCGCTGATGGTGCTGCTGGTGTGGCTCGGCGCCACCTCGGGCGGCCTGCTCGCCAAGCGGGCCGCCGGTCTGCGCTCACGCGGCCTGGCCGCCCTCCTCGCCACCGGCGCCGTCGCCCTGGCCGCGGGTGCGGCGTCCGGGCATCTCGCGGGATTCGTCGCCATCGCCGTCGCCTTCGCGATGTTCCAGCTCGGCGACGTGCTGGCCGACGCCAGGCTGCAACGGCGCATCACCGGGCCCAGCCGGGCCACCGTCACCTCGCTGGCGGGCCTGCTGACCGACATCTGCGTCATCGCGGCCCTCGGCCTGTACGCCGCGGCGTCCCTCGTCCTGCCCCACAGCGGGATCTTCGTGCTGTTCAGCGTGCCGTACCTGGTGGCCGCCTGGGTGCTGTCGCGAAGGACGGGCCGGCCGCGACCCGTGGGGGAGAGGCATCAGGAAAGCAGAGAGGACATCAGCTGAGCACGCCACGCCTCGGCTTCACCCTCCCCGCCTTCGACCCCCACGCGGGCCCCGACGCCCTCGCCACCGGGCCGGGCTCAGCCAGGCACGGCCGCCCGCTGGTTCGAGGCCGCGAGGGTGCCCGCCGCGGGGCGGTGGGAGGGAGGGTTGGGCTGCGGGGCGCTATCGGGTGGACGGCATCGGCCGGCGGACCGCGGCGAACAGCCGGGACAGCGTGGCCGACCGGCCGCCGTCGGCCGCCTGTGGCGCGATGGCCGCGACGCCTTCCTCCAGCCACGCCTCCCACGCCCCGCGCTCACCGCTGTCCAGACGGCCGTGGGCCATCGCCAGGTCGAGGATCGCCGTACCGATCTCGCGGGCCATCGACCCGCCCGTCGGACGGAACCGGCTCCCGATGACACCCAGATGCCGGACCTCCGCCCGCGCCCCCGCCAGCGCGAGCGTGATGTTGAGGAAGGACTCCACCCCGAAGTCCGGCGGAAGCGGATCGGTGAGCAGCGACCGGCGCACCGCCCGGTAGCCGGTCAGCGCGTTCGCCCCCATGAACCCCGTCTCGGGGAAGAACCTGTCGGTCAGCGGCTCGTAGATGGTGAAGGTGGAGCTCAGGATCGTGCCCGGGTGGTCGTACTCGTAGTCGCCCACCACGTGGCCCGCGGTGCTGGAGGCCGCCGCCGCGCGGAGTTCGGCGGCGATGTTGACCTCCGAGGAGACCAGGTCGGCGTCGAGGAAGCACACCCATTCGGCGCCGGCCACGTCGATCGCGGCGTTCATCGCGGCGCCCTTGCCCTTCGGCCCGCGCAGGACCTCCGCCCCCGCCGCGGCCGCGCGCTCGGCCGTGGCGTCGGTCGAGGCGCTGTCGACGACCAGGACCCGATCGCCCGGTCTCGCGGCGGCGCGGGCCTGGCCGACGATGGTGGCGACGGTGGCCTCTTCGTTGTGTGCGGGGATGACGAAGGTGAACAATGCCGTGTCTCCCGAGAGAGTGGTCGATCACCACCCTAACGACGCCCCCGCGTCCGGTTGAGGCAGCACCTCAGAAAGTCCTGCGGGAGGTGTGTGCACGGAACGCGAAGGGCGCCGGTTCAGGTGGGGGCGTGTGGTCCGGGCGAGCGGGGCCGGCCAGGTGTCGGCGGGCCAGGAGGGCCGCGGCCCGGGTGAGGGACGGCCCGGGTAAAGGACGAAGCGGGTGAGGGACGAAGCGGGTGCGGGCGACGGAACGGCCCGGCGCACGGCCTGCCGTACCACGAGAAACCCCGAACCGGACACGGACGGGGGCGACGCGGCACGGATGTGCGCACGGTCGGCCCACGGACGGGCGCATGGGCGGGCGCTACGGGACGGTGTGGCACGGACGGGCGCATGGGCGGGCGCGGCGGGCGGGGGCGATGATGACCCGGACGGGTGTGCGGTCACGTACGAGAGGCGACAGCAGGAGGACCCGGACGGGTGGATGCGGTCAGGTGTCAGGTGCGAGAGGCGACAGCAGGACGGCAGGAGGACAGGCAGGTCGGTCAGGTGTAGGGCTTGGCGACGGCGACCAGTGCGGGCAGGGCGTCAGACGTCTCGACGAACAGCGCCGGTGACGGGGTGCGCTCGCGCACGTCGGTCGCCCTGATGGCCATGACCGCCGGGGTCGCCGCTCCCACATCGCCGTAGCGGGCGTCGACGGCGGCGCTGATGGCTCTGCGCGCGTCGGCCACCACGTCTTTCGCCATGTGCTCGGGGCCTGAGGCGGCCAGGAAGCCGAGCAACGCCGCGAACCTCAGATCGCCCTGGGCGGCCTCGGCCGTGCCCGGCTGGTCGAGCCAGAACACCTTGCCCGCCAGGAACGCCGGATAGCTCGACCCGTCGCGATCAAGCGTGCGCGCGGCGCCGGTGAGCAGGTCACCGAACTCGGCCAGATCCGCCTCCGGCGGCAGATCGGTGGTGACCAGCAGCGGCACGATCAGCGAGTCGAGCATCTGTGAACATCCCTCCGTGAGGCCGCTCATGGTAGACGGCGTCACCGACAATTCGCGGCCCGAACCCGCTATGACGCAGCCCGCTGTCACATCGGCCCGGGTCGGGAGGACGTGAGAAGGAGTCCGTGACGGCCGGCGGACGGCGACGTGGACCCTCCTGGGGGCCGTGCCGGCGGCCGTCGTAGGGAGTCTCCGCGCGGCGCCGGGCAGGGGTCTCCGGCTTGGGCTGATCTTTACATCAAGACGCACCGGCGGATGAGCGGGCGATACCGGCATGCGCCATGGCACTCGACGGAACGGTCGGCCGGATGAGAGAAGGCCCGGCTCCTGTCACCTGGGTGGCCGGGACTGCTTCCCGCGCACACGCGAAGGCGGCCGGCGCTTGTGGTCGCGTCGGCCGCCTGTTTCGCGGTGTTTCTCATGTGTGGGTGTGGGTTGGTAACTGGCGGGGGGTGTGGGTGACATGGCGGGCCATGGTGGTGTGGCTCAGTTGTTGCCGACGTTGATGTTGCCGCTGTTGTTGTTGCCGCCGTTGCCGCCGGGCTGGTTGCCGCTGGCGCCGTTGGCGTTGCCGCCGTTGCCGTTGCCGATGTTGCCGCCGCGGTTGTCGATCTTGATGACCTTCTTGTTGACCTTCTTGACGAACTTGGGTGCGCAGGTGGTGGCTTCGGCGGTGTGGGCGACGGTGGTGGTGGGCTGGGCGGCGGCGTGCTGGGCCGACATGGTCACGGGGACGGCCAGGGCGGAGGCGGCGATGGTGGCGGCGGCGAAGGCCTTCTTGAAGTCGAGCATGAGGTTCTCCTTAGGTGGTGTGTTTCTGGGCTCCGGGGAGCTATGTGGATATTTGTACCGAGGAGTCCTTGCATGCCCCTTTCATGCAGTTAACGGATGGCATGCGAGATATCTGCATCGCCGTTCCTGTCGGGGATACCGGTGATGCCGGAAACGCTTGCCAGTCCTGGACAACGCCGACTCGGCTCCGTTCCGGCACGGATTCCCGGGGCGCGCGCAGGCTCTTTCCGCCGCGCTTTCATCCCGCTTCGCCGAATCGGAGGCAAGCAGCGTGGCCTGCGCCAGGCTTCAGAGGCGCATTCTCGCGCCCGCCGGCGCCCGTCGCGGCTCGGGCTCATCACGGGGGCGGCGATGCCGGCGGTGTGATCGGTTTCGTGGACCGTGCGGACCGGGGGCGATGGCGAGCCGACCCTCATCGCGCCAGGTCTGCGAGTGCCGTCAGCAAGGCCGCCGCCACGAACCACACGCGGCCGGGCCGATGAGAGGGCCGGCGTCGCGTGATCTCCGCGCGGCGGAAGGGCGGGAGGAGATCGGCAAGCATGGCCGTGCCGAAACCCGCTGGGCGGTCGGTACGGCGCCGCCGGCCGTTCCGCCTATCCCGGCGGTTCCGGCCATCCCGGCGGTTCCGGCCATCCCGGCCGGCGCGAGCTGCGGCGTGAGCGGCATGGTGGGCGCGGCCACCCGAAGCCGGTGACTCCGCCCTCGCCGTACGGCATGCCCTTCCCTTCAGCGGCCACCGCCGGCCCGTGGCCACGCGGCCACGCGGTCATGCCGTCACGCTCGGCCGGCATCGGGCGGGGGCCGGCGGTGGGCGGTCGGACGGGACCGCGCCACCGACGGGACCGAAGAACCAGACGAAAAAGCTGCCCGGTTACCGGGCGGCTTGGAGACTGCTTTCGGTCGCCGGCGCGACCCGGCGTCCGGCGAGGCGGGCGGCGGGCGGGACGAGCAGGCCGACGGCCGCCAGCGCGATCCCGAGAACGACCCAGCCACCTTGTCCCCACTCGATGCACAGCGCGGTGACCAGAGCCGGGCCGACGAATTCGGAGCCGCCCATGCCCATGCTGAACAATCCCTGGTACTGGCCGATCGCGTGGGGTGGGGCCAGCGCGAATGACAGCTCGAAGCCTCCTGCGGCATGCCAGAGCTCACCCACGGTGTGCACCACGACGCCGGCCAGCAGCATCGCGGCGGCCGCCCATGGCGGCATGCCGGCCGCGAGCGCGATCATCGTGCAGGAGATCAGGAACGTCGTCCCGGCCCGGCGCATGGCCCGGCCCGCCGCCGCCGGCGTGTCGACGCCTCTGGCGGTCCGTGCCTGGAACAGTCCGACGATGGCGGTGTTGACGAGCATCGTCGCGCTGATCAGCCAGTGCGGCGCGGACGTGGCGGCGACGATCCACAGCGGGACCGCGATGGTGAGCACCTTGAACTGCACGGCCATCAGCCCGTCCAGGACGGTCAGGGTCACGTAGGGGATGTCTCTCAGCGCGATCCATCGCGGCCCGTTGTGTGCCGGTACGGGAGGAGTGGGCGGGAGGAAGGCGACGATCGCCGCCGCGCAGAGGAAGGTCGCGGCCGCGGCGAGGATGAGCGCCACGTAAGCGGGGCGGGTGCCGACCTGGACGGCCCACCCCGCGGGGAGGGTTCCGATGGAGATGCCGATGTTGCTCACCGAGCGCAGCCGGCCGCGGAACTCCTGCGGGCGGTCCGGGCTGTGGTGGGCGATCAGCGGTCCCCGTGCGGCCAGGCCCGCGGTGGAGGCGCACGCGCTCGCGCAGGCCGCAGCGAGTAACCCCCAGAACTCGGTGGCCATGACGAACGCCGCCGTCGCCAGTCCTCCGCACAGCAGGGTGACGATGTAGAGGCCGCGGCCACCGATCCGGTCGGCCAGGTGGCCGCTGGGCGGACCGGCCGCCAGCGACAGCAGGCCCGCGACGCTGAGGGCGGCGCCGACCTGGTGGGCCGGTAGGTGGAGGGCCTGGGTGAAATACAGCACCCCGGCGGTCAGGTAGGCGCCCCTGCCCACGGCGTTGACGAACGTGGCCGCGACGAGGACGCGCTGCGGTCCGGTGGGCGGGATCCAGGAACGTGGTCTCATGCGCGTCGTCGGTGGCTGATCTGGGCGCAGGCGGACGTGCGGGCTTGAGGTCGTGCGAGCGTCGCGACGTCGTCCGCCTGCCGTACATCGGTGGGGTGTTTCACGGTGACCAGACTGATGTAATGGGCTTGTACGACTCAACCCTTACGGCCTGGCCCCGTGAACCTGGCCGGACGGCGTCCCGAGTCCACCGGCAAGCGCGCGGACGGCGTGTGGCGCTGGAGAGGCGGGCACGACCATGGGCGGTCGTCGCACACGACAAAGGCGGCCGACGCTCTTCGCGTCGACCGCCTCCGTGGTGGGGTGTCTAACTGCCGGCTGCTGCCCGCTGTGCGGTTGGGCATGATGGCGGGCTCAGTCGTTGCCGATGTTGATGTTGCCGCTGTTACCGCTGCCGCCGTTGCCGCCGGGCTGGTTGCCGCTGGCGCCGTTGGCGTTGCCGCCGTTGCCGTTGCCGATGTTGCCACCGCGGTTGTCGATCTTGATGACCTTCTTGTTGACCTTCTTGACGAACTTGGGCCCGCAGCCGGTGGCTTCGGCGGTATGGGCGACGGTGGTGGTGGGCTGGGCGGCGGCGTGCTGGGCCGACATGGTCACGGGGACGGCCAGGGCGGAGGCGGCGATGGTGGCGGCGGCGAAGGCCTTCTTGAAGTCGAGCATGAGGTTCTCCTTAGGTGGTGTGTTTCTGGGCTCCGGGGAGCTATGTGGATATTTGTACCGGGGAGTCCTTGCATGCCCCTTTCATGGAGTTAACGGATGGCATGCGAGATATCTGCATCGCCGTTCCTGTCGGGGATACCGGTGATGCCGGAAACTCTTGCCAGTCCTGGACGTCGCCGACTCGGATCCAGCGCTGCCAGCGGGGTCAGCCGGTCAGCCGGTCAGCCGGTGCGGCGGGAGCGGGCCAGAGCCAGCCCACCGAGCAGCACGCCGATCAGCCCCACCGCCAGGGCCACGAAGCCCCCGACTATTCCGTAGCCGGTGCCGGGACCACCTTCGGCGGCGGCCACAACCAGCCCGCCGATGGCCGCGCCGGCCACCCCCGCGGCCAGGGCCACGACGGCCCCTCTTCTTCCGTTGCCGGTGCCGACACGACCCGTGGAACGGGCCAGGGCCAGCCCGCCGATGACCACGCCGACCAGCCCCAGCAGCGCGGCCACCAAGGACCAGAGCCGCCCGGCGGTCAAGGCGTAGGCACTGACGTCGGCCGACTGGACCAACACGCGCGCGGCCGCCGGTGTGGCCGGCCCGAACCCGCCGAGCAAGGCCTCGGCAAGCAGGTGACGGACGGACATGAGGTACTCCTTCTTCTCCTACGAGGGACGTCGCCCGATCATGTCCGCCGGACCCGCCGCCGGTCGTCCGGCGGACGCGGGCACTTCGCGCTGCCGCCGATGCCGTAACAGGCTGCCGCGGACGCCGTAGGAGCGGCGGAGGTACCGCGTGTGCGGTAGACAGCTGATCATCCGTCCGCAGGAGTCGCCCGCGCGAACGTCCGGCTAGGGTGCACGCATGAGCAGCGGGCGGATCGGTGTCGGGGACTGGGCGACGGCGGCCGGCGTGGCGGCGATCCTGCTTGTCACCGGACTGTCCGGGCAGCACTCCGCCACGTACCGCGACCTGCTCGGCTACGCGCTGCTGACGGTCGGCGGCCTGGCGCTGGCCGTGCGCCGCCGGGCTCCGGTTCCCGTCCTGGCCGTCACCGGCGTGTGCGCGGTGGGTTACCAGGCGGCCGGTTTCGACGTGCCTGCCGTGGCGTACCTGTTCGCGGTGTACGCGGCCGTGCGGGCGGGACACCGCACCGTCACGGTGGCGGCGAGCGTGGCCATGCTGGCCGCTCTCCCCCTCGCGGCCCTGGCCTCGGGCCTGCACGACACGGGTGAGGCGTTCGCGCAGGCCCGAGGCGCCCTTGAGCTGGCCTGGCTGATCGCGGCCGGCGCCGCGGGTGAAGCGCTGCGGCAGGCCGAGCGGCGGGCGGAGGAAGCCGAACGCACCCGGGAGGAGACCGCGCGGCGCCGCGCCGACGAGGAGCGGCTGCACATCGCGCGGGAGCTGCACGATTCGCTCACCCACCAGATCTCGATCATCAAGGTGCAGGCGGAGGTCGCCGTCCACGTGGCCCGCAAGCGGGGCGAACAGGTGCCGGAGGCCCTGCTGGCGATCCAGGAGGCCGGACGTGAGGCGACCCGGGAGCTGCGCGCGACCCTGGAGGCGCTGCGCGACGACGACACGACCCCGCCGCGCGGGCTCGACCACGTCGCTGAACTGGTGGAACGGGCCCGGACGACCGGCCTGGACGCGACGCTGACGATCGAGGGACGACGACATGACGTGCCGGCCGCGGTGGACCGGACCGTCTACCGGATCGTCCAGGAGTCCCTCACCAACATCGCCCGGCACGCCGCCGCCGCGACGGCGACGGTCCGGATCGACTACCGTCCCGACACCCTCGCGATCCGCATAGACGACGACGGCAAGGCCACTCCTGGCAGCGCCCCGGTGCCCGGCGTCGGGCTGCTCGGGATGCGCGAACGCGTCACCGCCCTCGGCGGTCGCCTCCGGGCGGCACCGCGCGGGGAGGGCGGCTTCACCGTCCAAGCCGAACTTCCCGTGGACCGAACGTCATGATCCGTGTCCTGCTGGTCGACGACCAGCCGCTCATCCGCAGCGGATTCCGCGCGCTCCTCGACCTCGAAGACGACATCGAGGTGGTGGCCGAGGCCGCCGACGGGACGGAGGGCCTGGCTCTGGCCAGGGAACACCGGCCCGACGTCGCGCTCGTCGACATCAAGATGCCGGTCGTCGACGGCATCGAGGTGACCCGGCGCATCGCCGCGGACCCGGCGCTGGCCGGGGTGCACGTCGTCATCCTGACCAACTACGGCCTGGACGAACACGTCTTCAACGCGCTGCGCGCCGGCGCCGCCGGTTTCCTCGTCAAGGACATCGTGCCGGAAGACTTCCTGCACGCCGTACGCGTCGCCGCGCGTGGTGACGCCCTGCTCGCGCCGTCGATCACCCGCAGGCTGATCAACCGGTACGTCAGCCAGCCGCTCCACACCGGCACCGGCACGGGGCTGGAAGAGCTGACCAACCGCGAACGCGAGGCCGTCGCCCTGGTCGCGCAGGGCCTGTCCAACGACCAGATCGCCGACCGCATGGTGATCAGCTCACTGACCGCGAAAACCCACGTCAACCGGGCCATGGCCAAGCTCCGTGCCCGTGACCGTGCCCAGCTCGTGGTCCTCGCCTACGAATCCGGCCTGGTGGTCCCACGCAACTCCTGACATCCACGCTCCGGGCGCCGTCCTGACCGCGCCATGGGAGTCCAGCGAGCCCCGGGCGCGCGGGAAGGACGCGCGGCCGCCAGTCACATTCGAGGCGGCGGCGCCGTCAGAACTCGTCCATGGTGAAGGCCCGGCCGCTCGGTGGGCAGCGCGGCGTCCAGCGTGGCCGCCGCGCCCGGAGTGTGCTCGACGAGCAGACCTGCCCGGGCGAAGCGGGTGACCCGGGCGCCGCCGAGATAGCAGGCGGCGAGCTCGCGCACATCCATGGTGAGGTCGGCCGGGTCGGCGGTGGGCTCGTACGCGGTCGCCGTGTCCGGGGACGCCGTCAGCCGGAAGCGGCCGGCGTTGGCGGGCAGCGCCGCGTCCCGCACCTGCAGCACCAGGTCGAGCGGCGCGGCCCAGGCGCGAACCAGCAGGGACTGCCGTACGTCGGCGAGGCGCAGCCACAGGGCGGATGTCCAGCTCCAGCGGGTGCAGGGCGGCGGTGGCCGGATGGTCGATCTTCATGGCGCGAACCTGGCCCGCGCCCGTGCGGCCGTCATCCGAATTTTCGCCTGGGCGAGACCGCCGGCCGACGGCGAGGGCGGCAGCTGCTCACGAGCGGTCGCCGGACACAACGCGAAGGCGGCCGGCGCTTGTGGTCGCGTCGGCCGCCTGTTTCGCGGTGTCTCTAATGTGTGGGTGTGGGTTGGTAACTGGCGGTGGGTGTCGGTGACATGGCGGGCCATGGTGGTGTGGCTCAGTTGTTGCCGACGTTGATGTTGCCGCTGTTGTTGTTGCCGCCGTTGCCGCCGGGCTGGTTGCC
>NZ_JBSGJX010000053.1:0-59187 GCF_053605785.1 Nonomuraea sp. NPDC003754 | reverse complement strand
GCAACACGGCGGAACGCTGCATCAATCGGATCAAGGACTGGCGTGGGCTGGCCTTCCGCTTCGACAAGACTCCCGACAGCTATCTGGCAGGCCTGCATCTACGCGGGGCGATCTTGTGGATCCGAAGCCTCCAACCCGCCTGAAGATCCGAAGTCCGTACAGGCCCTAGAGAACGAGTACCACCCTTCCCGTCAACCGCCCCCTCCGGAAACGCGCGTGCGCTTCCCGCACGTCACGCAGGGCGTACTCGGAGTCGACCCTCACCCGCAGGTGACCCGCGTCAACGATGTCGGCCAGTGCGGTAAGCCCGGCACCGTCCTCGCGTACCTGGTTGACCGTGGTCCGCACCCCTCGATGGGAACAGATCCGGCATTGGCCCGGCGTGCGTGGCGATTGAGGCATAGCGGCCTCCATCTGCGACGGCATAGGTGATGAAGGCACCGAAAGTGTCGAAGACGGCGGCATAGCCAGCGCTGCGCAGCATGGCTGACGGTGGTCTCGTCAACTCTCATCATTGAGCTGAAAGCTGGACGGCGCGCCGTAGGATCTGCTCGGCCTGCTGATCGTACTGAGCCTGACCCCAGCAGCTTGTGGTGGCGCAGCACGTAACTTGAATGCGTTGAGTCTCGGCTTCACCCTGCCATCGAGTAGCCGTGAGCTATCAGCAAGGTACTACGGCGCCTGCTAAGAAATCCGATGCTCCTGTCACAAGTACCCGCATATCTGCTAGCTTCCCAAGAGTGTGTGGCGGTGTTGCCAGGCTAGTTCAATGCAGGCGCGGGATATGGGAGATAGCGGCTCGCGCTTAAGGCGCTCCCTAGATTCCAAAGTAAAGGGAATGCCTGCCAAAGGCCTTCCCGCTACGGTACTGACTGCCACACCTTCTTCGTTGACGTCAACCATCTGAGCGAAAATAGTGTCAAAGAAGTGGGCTTCGATAACGGCCACAGTCAGAAACTCAACCCACAGCGTCAAGGGCTCAACAACGGTCGCGCACAGGAAGATGCGCAGGTCGCCCTTGTTGCGCGCGCTCTCGAATGACCGAAAAGGTTCGTCACCGAGATAATCGATCGGATCAATCACATTCTCGCCGCGTTCGGGATTTCCGAGAAACTCCTCAGAGAATTCGCGCTGTATATTTCTCCACAGGGAGAAGTCATTGGCCTGATGCGCCGGCGCTATGGAAGAAGGCTGGAAAACCCCTGCAGGAGCCACGTGGCACATGCCACCTGCCACCGCGACAGCTTTTGGGTCCCGCCGGTGCAGGTACATACGATGGCCTTCGATCGGATCGCGCCGAATCGTGAGGGTGTTGATACTGGGCACCATAGGTCGTTTCGCTAAATCGAAAGGATCGGCTATCGCCTTGCGCATGGGCAACTGGGCTAGACTGGGCCGTTTATGGCCAAGGTCGTGCCAGCCCGAAGCAAACTCGTGCGCAACCACTTCACAGATATCCAGCACATCAAAGTAGCTCGTGTAGCCAAACCCAAGTGATGCTCTTCCTTCCGCCCAGACCAAATCAAGAAGACGAAAACTCACCCTGTTATCTAGAAGCCTGGGGCGCATAATGTCTCGGAGTGCGTGGGAATAGCGGGAGTATCGCGACCCGTCGATTGCTAGCGGCCTGGACGGTTCGGAAGCCGGATGCATGCCGGTGATAGTAGGTTTTGGATTCTCCTGAAACCAGGAAAGCGTGATGCCTGACAGGTCCACCGGATGAGCGTTCATCCAACGTTCCGTAGTGAGAACCGCAGTTCCTGGAATCCGATAGGCTTCGGAATAAAGCTCAGCCGCTAAGTCACCCAGCTTGGCGCGGTTCGCATTGAGTTCGGCGCGAATGGTGCGCCATTCCTGCTGGCTGTCGAAAACTGGCCCTGGGGCGACGCTTGCAGTACGGGCAGAAGATATAGCGTCACTGGAATTATCGGGAAGGATTCCCAGCCTCTCAAACGGGATTTTAAGCTTTTGAGCAATAGAGCGCATTTCAGCTAAATCTCGTAGTGGTTGCACACTTTTTTCGAGCTTAGATAGTCGAGACTGGGACATGTTCAGCAGCAATGCGGCTTTCTGCTGGGTGAGCCCTAAGCGTTGGCGATGCCAACGCACTACCTCGCCGGCGTCGGAGCCGTCCGGGGGCGCGGACACGGACTGAGCCACCGTTGACCATCCCTTGGATAGCGTGTGCTCGCCCACAGACTGATCACCTAACCGACTCATCTGTCGCCCCTTTGATCCAGTGGTCCAAGATTAGATCGCCGACTCCCATTCCGCGAGAGCCGACTTCACTCGGTTCGGGTGTCGACGTGCCTGCGTGAATGACGCCAAGCCTTATAGCGACTCTCGTCTCTGATCGTTCCCCTACCCCTGCCCAAGCGGGGGTCGCGCATACCTATCAGTCCGCATGCGCGCAGGTGCGCTGACTTCCGGCGGGAAGACAGCGCTGATCGGGCAGAGGACGGAAGCGGTCTGGGACCTCGCCGACCCCACCGCCTGATCCTGGCGGCGACCTTGACCACTGACGGCTCGGCCCTGCGCGGCCTGGCGCTGAGCGCCGACGGGCGGACAGCGGTGATCGTGAGCGAACAGGCGGCCACGCCGTGGGACCTGTCCGAGCGGACGCGGCCCCTTCAACCTGTGCGGGGCAGCGGTGGGCCGGGCCCGTCCATCACCAGTGCCTATAGAACCACACCAGCAAGGGGCCGGCCGTCGCCCGACTCGTTCGAGCGTGCGCCTGGACGCGCCACGCGACAGGTTCGCGAGCCGTTCCGAACGGTTCATCGCCGTGGCGAAGCATGGTCGTGGCCGAACCGGCCGGGGCATTCCGCTCCCGGCCGTCCGGCCCTCTCCATCGCGCCCCACCTGATCAGTGATGACGGGTTTCGGTGCCCATGCCGTCAGTCGCGGAAGCGTCCCTCTCGCGTGTAGACACAGCCACCCCAGAGACAGTTCGGGCTGGAATTCCAGCCCTCGTCGTAAGAGACCTTGCGCGGGCGCTTGACTATGCCTTTATCGACTATCTGGTGCTGTCCCGGCGCCACCGTGGAGTCGAAGTGCTTGACGTACTTTCCCCAGATGTTCTTGTAGTAGATCCGATGCCTGGCGAAGAGATGGCTCGGCGAACCTTCCGGGGTGCAGTTGACGATGGAACTCTCGGCGTGGCGCTTCGCGCCGCCGAACTGGGAGCTTTCGTAGGACTTGGGAGCCAGTCCCGGGACCCCCACGTCATGCCAGTTGACCCAGCCGAAGTGGGAGGCGTCACATGCGGTCGCGCCCGAGATGATCGCGCTCCGCGGCGGCGTCAGACCGCCGGTGGCGACCGGCGACGTGGTTATCCTGCGAAACTGCAGCTCCGGCGGCGTATCGGCGCCGTGATCGTCGACAAGACGCTGCGGCACCGCGACATCTCGTGGGGTGATCTCCAGATAGGTCTCCAGAAAGGAGTCGTCCTCGTCACGGGCGATGAGCAGGGTGCGGCCGATCATTCCGGTCTGCACCATTCCGATGTCGTCCGACGGACGGCTGTCGGTGAAAGTCACCGTCAGGCCATTGGTGTATTCGAGCTGAGCCAGCCGTACGTCCACGTCAGTCTCTTCGTCGCCGGCCGTGGCCATGGCCGTGGAAGGGGCGAGAATCAGCGCGCCCGCGATTCCTGCCAGCAGGGCCGGGGTGAATCTCATGGTCTCTCCTTGTGAATGGGATGCCGGGACCAGAGGTAACGGTAAGAAGCGATCTTTCAGTTGCCTTAAAGGTGAGCTCAGCGGATACTGCGCCTGTGACGGCGACCGGGCATCTGCTGCCGCGACCCCAGCTCATGCGTTTCCTGGATCAGATCGTGCGGCACCGTCTCACGGTGGTGACGGCCGGACCGGGCGGCGGAAAGACGTCGGCAGTGCGCGCGTGGGCGCAGACCCGGGACGTGCCTGTGACATGGGTGACCCAGGCCGACGATGCCACCCTGGTCGACGAGATCTGTCAGGGCCTGGCGGCACCTGCGGCATGGGCCCGGTCGACGGGGCCCGCCGCGGACGACCCGGCCCGTACGGCTGCTCTCGCCGCCGAGCTTGGCGCCGCGCTGCCGTCCTCCGCGGTTCTCGTGATCGACGAGGCGGAACGGCTCGCCCCGCATACGGTCGGCAGCCGCCTGCTCGAAGGGCTGTGCCGGCACGGGGGAGACAACCTGCATCTGGTGCTGATCTCGCGTTCGGGTGCGCCCTTTCCGATTCAGCGGCTCTGCGGCCTGGGCCAGGTGTTCCGGGTCTCGACCGAACACCTGGCCTTCACGCTCGAGGAGACGGGATCGCTGGCCCGGCTGGTCCTCGGGGAGCACGACGACGTGCTGGCGAAGGAGGTCCAGCAGCTCACTGCCGGCTGGCCGGTGGCCGTGCGTCTGGCGCTGAGCTGGCTCCGCGGCCTGCCCCCTGAAGGCCGGTTGAAGCGCCTCGCCGCGGCGACCGGGCCGCTCTTCGACTATCTGGTCGAAGAGGTGCTCCATGACGGTGACGTGCGACTGAACGAGTTTCTCCGCGCGGCCGCGGCACTGCCCTGGTTCACCCCGGAGCTGTGCGCGGCGATCGGCCTCGACATCTCCCGTCACGAGATCAGCACCCTGGCCGACCAGCACATCCTGATCACGCAGCGTGAGGACGGCTATGCGGTGACGACCCTGGTCAGGGAAAGCATCGGAGGTGCCGACCGGAACCGCGCGTCGCGGGCGGCCCGCTGGTATGAAGAACACGGGTTCATCAGGGAGGCCCTGGCCGTCTCGAGCGACCCCGCCCACCTCGCCGCCATGATCGAACGTTGGTGGGACACGCTGCTGGCCGAGGGCCGTCCCGTGGAGGTGGTGCGGGCCTGCCGCGCCGTACCGGCGGAGCTGCGGACGTCCACTGTCGACCTGGCCGAGGGTCAGGCTCGGCAGGTTCGGGGCGACTGGGCGGGAGCGCTCGACTGTCTGCGCCACGCCACGGCCACGGATCCCGCCGTGGCGTGGCGGATCGGGATGATTCACTACCATCGCGGCGACTACCGGGCGGCGCTGAAGGCGTTCGAGCGCGGCGTCCTCACCGGTGAGGCCTCCCCCCACGAGGCCATGCTGCTGGCCTGGACCGCCAGCGCCCGCTGGCTCGTCGGCGACCTCTCGGACGCGGCGCGGCTGGCAGAGCGCGCCCTGTCCGTCGCGACAGCCTGTGGCGACGAGCGGTCGGCGGCGTGCGCGCACACCGCGCTGGCCATGGCCGCCCACGACGAGGGCGACCGGGCCGCGAGCGAGCGACACAGCACGCTCGCGCTCGCCGCCGCCGAGAGCGCGGGCGACCTGCTGCTGGCCGTACGCGTCCTGGCCAATCGAGCCTCGCACCGCACCGAGGAGGCGCGGTACGCGGAGGCTCTTGACCTGGAGCTCGCGGTACGGCGGGCGGAACTGGCAGGCGCGCCGGTCAACGCGGCGATCGTCCTGCACAACCGCGCGGAGGCACTCATGGGGCTCGGCAGGCTCGACGAAGCCCTGGCCGACTTCGGAGAGGCGCGCGACATCCTCGGACGGGTCGGCAGCGACAAGCTGGGCCATCCGTTGGCCGGCCTCGGCAAGGTCTACCTCGAGCGCGGAGACCTGTTACGCGCCAGGTTCAGATACGAGAACGCGTTGAAGCACGCCGAGCAGCTCCAGGATGTGCACCTGATCCAATCCGTCCTGGCCGGGCTGGCGCGAGTCCACGTCGTCGACGACCCTGAGCGAGCCGTCCGGCTCGCCGAACGCGCGGTAGCCACAGGCAGCGGATCCAGCCAGGTCGGGGCGTTCCTGGCGGCCGGTTGGGTCTGGGCGGAAGCCGGTGATCGGGCCAGGGCCGCCGCCTGCGCGCGGTCCGCCCGTGAGGCCGCCGCGAACCGGCGAGATCGGGCGGCCACGGCCGAGGCGCTGGAACTGTCGGCCACCACAGCGGCCGGCTCGCCGGAAGATCGTGCGGAACTGCTCGCGGCGGCCGGCGAGATCTGGACGGAGATCGGCAGCACGCTGGGTGCGGCGCGCAACGGTTTCGCCCGGGCGTCTCTCAGCCGCACCGATCGCGGCAGCCGGCGTGACGGCCGCCGCGAGGCGGAGCGTGAGCTGCGTCGCGCCGGGATCCGTGGTCCGCACGACTCCGGCGCGGGGCTGTTGCGGGCGATCGCCCTCCTGGACCCCGGCGCGGTGCGCTTCTGCGTGCTCGGCGGGGTACGGCTGAGCCGCCATGGACGTTCCGTCCCCGCCGCCGAGTGGCAGTCGCGGAAGGCTCGAGATCTGTTGACATGGCTGGTCTGCCAGCGAGGGCGACTCGTTGCCCGAGAGGCGGCGATGGAGGCTCTCTGGCCGGAGGAGGACCCGTCCCGATGCGCCAACCGGCTCTCGGTCGCGCTGTCGACCGTCCGCTCCGTCCTTGATCCGCAGCGGAAGTTCGGCGCGGGAGAGTTCGTTCGAGGAGACAAGCACACCGTCCAGTTGGTCGGTCTTCGCGTGGACGTCGAGGAGTTCCTGTCCGCCGCCGAAGCGCTCGCCGCGCACGATGATGATCTGCTTGCCTCGGCCGAGGCCCTGTACACAGGCGACGTCTGCGAGGACTCCCCCTACTCCGGATGGCTGGAACCCTTGCGGGAGGAGGCTCGAGCCGTCTACCAGGCGCTGCTGAGGGCACTGGCGTCGCGTGCACGGCAGGCCGCCGAACACGACGGGGCGGTCCGCTATTCGAGCATCGTGTCACCCGCCTTCTCGCGGCGTGCGCGACCTCTTGCGGCTGCTCGAACAGGACGCTTATGACGAGGAGGCGCACCTGGACCTGGTCCGGACATTGACCATGGCTCGCCGTCACGGGGAAGCCCGCAGACGGTACCGCATGTATGTCGAGGCGATGGGCGAGCTGGGTGTGGAACCGGCGCCCCTTCCTGTCGTCGACGACCGGTCGGCCCTCTCGGCGTAGTCGCGTTCCTGCCGAACCGGGCTCGCGCGTCACGAATCCTCGGTGGACAGCAGCCGGGCCAGGGTGTCCAGACCGTGGTGGAGCCGGCGGAAGTAGGTGGCCCTGCTGATGTGGAGCTGCCGGGCGAGCTGCTGGTGCGTGCGCGGTCTGCCCAGGTAGTAGTGGCGCAGGATCCACCCCGCCTCGGTGTCCTCCGGTGCGTCGCCGTCCTCCAGGGTGCGCACCGCGTCGCGCAGCCACTCCTGCAGGTCCTTCACCGTCGCCGTGCGTGCGCAGGACAGCAGCGGGCTGTCGGCCAGTCTGGCCTGGTCACGGATGTGGGTCAGGGCCCAGCCCACCTCCCGGCCCGTCGGGCCCTGGGCGGCGCCCCCGTCCGGGGCGGGGACGAGCCGCTCCACCCAGTCGGACAGCGCGTCCTGGCCGAAGTCCTGGCTGTAGATCTCGGGCCTGCGTCCGCACCGGTAGATGTCGTCGGTGGTCGTGCCGTGCCGCCGGAACCGCAGACCGTGCAGGAGCCGCTGGTAGACGGGGTTCGGCGTGGAGACCGTCAGCAGGACGCCGCGGGAGCGGACCTGGTGCAGCAGGTGGCGCAGCAGGAAGGCGTGCAGGCCCGCCTCGGGGCAGTAGGCGGCCCCGAGGACCAGGCTGCCGGCCCCCCGAGGCCGGTCGAAGAGCCCGTCGGTGTGTTCCTGGAGCAGCGACTCCACGCTGGTCGCGGTGCGCTCGGTGACGTGGAGCAGGCCGATGAGGCCGGCGGACCGGCCGTCGCCGTCCTTCAGCAGATGGAAGCCCGAGGGGTCGTCGCGCAGCCATTGCTCCACCATGCGGTCGGTTCGCCGGGGGTCCAGCCCTCCGTGCCGGGCCCAGCGGTGCATCAGCTGCCCGATGTCGTCGGCGTCCCCGGGGTCGGCGGTGTGGACCAGACCCGTGGGCAGGCCGGCGGGGAACCTGGCGGGAAACAACGTCTCGCGCACGGCCGCGTCGTCGGACAGCGCCATGACGCCCTCGGCGAGGCGGCTGCGGTACTCGGCGCTCGGCTCTGTGGCCACCAGGCGCTTGCGGTAGGCCAGCGCCCGGGTCCGCGTGCCGCGGTGGGCGGCCGGTTGCCGCCACCGGTGCGCCAGCTCGATCACCGTGCGGAACGGCTCGGCCACGGCGAGCCCGAGCTCGGTGCGGGTGACGACGCTGAGCCCGCCGAGGGCGTCGAACAGCTCCGGGTCGACCTTCAGCAGCGCCTCGTCGCCCGACCACACGGTGGCCAGCCGGTCCAGCGCGCCCCGCCACCGGGCAGCGGGCGATTCGCGCGACAGCCGTTCGACGATCTCCCGGGTGACCTGGTCGGCCACCGCCCCCGCAACGTGCGGCGAGGCGCCTGCGTGCAGCGCCCGGCATGCCGCGCCGGCGATCAGGGGGTTGCCTGCGGCGAGGCGGACGACCAGGTCCCGGCTTCGCGGGGCGTGCAGCTGCGCGTCGGCGGCCAGCTTCCTGATCCGCTCGTCCTGCCAGGCGGAGACCGTGAGGACCGTGACTCCCGACAGGGTCCAGGCCGGGTGGGCCAGCAGCGAGCGCCTGCTCACGATCAGAACCGGCCTGCCGTGCTCCGGCCGCCGGGTCCGCACGGCCTCCAGCGCGGACAGCGCTGCCTCGCTGTCGGCGCCGTCGAGGGCGAGCGGTGTCCTGGTCTGTTCGGCGAGCGCGGCCGGTACGGCCTGCCGGGTGCCCGGCTGCGACAGATCCAGCACCGGCACCGAGGTCAGGCTCGACACGAGCCGGGACTTGCCGATGCCGAGGGGGCCCGTGAGGTTGACGAGCGCGTGCCTCGTCAGTGCCTCCCGCAGGACATCCGGGGTCACGCCCGGAGCGGGCCCGGCCTCTGGTGTCTCTGCCATCAGATCTCCTTGCACTCCTCGACGAACGGTCCGTCGCCGCACGTGGCGAACACCTCATCGACCCGGCGACGCGGCGAGGAACCGGGCTGCGGCCCTCGTGAGACTGTGAGACTCCCGTGAGACTTGGTTTGTTTGCTTCCCGACTAGTTTGTCCTCCGTGGTCACCAGGCACGCGGGACCGAACGCGCGGGGGGAAGACATGCAGGGCCACACCATGTCCGTACTCGGCCTGACCGGAACCGAGGAGGACGTGTACCGCCACTTCCTGCGCCATCCACGCACGCCCGCACGCGACATCCGCGAGGTGTTCTCCTTCGACGAGGAGAGCGCGACGCGGGCGCTCTCGCGCCTGCGCGACCTGCGGCTCCTGCACGGGGACGACGAGAGCACGTGGGCGTCGGAGCCCGAGGTGGCCGTGCCCCGGCTGATCGAGGAACAGCTCGAGGCGATGCACCGGACGATGCGCCGGCTCGTGGACCCCTGGCCCATCGTGCGTTCGCTGCAGCGCGACCGGCAGGACCCGGTGCCGGGGCTCTCCGGGACGGCCGACGGCGCGGGCGTCGCGCTCCGCCGGCTGGAAGACGCGCGGGAGGTACGCGCCCACATCGACCAGCTGGCCTTCAGCGCCCGGGACGAGGTACTGGCCGCCGAGCCCTACGACACGCTGTCACCGCGGGACATCGCGCACGGGCGGCCCGTCGACGCCCGCTGCCTGCGGCGCGGCGTGCGCATCCGGAACCTCGTGCGCGCCTCCGCCCTGGAGGATCCGGCGACCCTGGGCTATCTGCGGGAACTGCACGCCGACGGTGCGCAGATCAGGGTCGCGGACGAGTTGTCGGACCTGATGCTGGTCTACGACCGACGCACGGCGCTCCTCCCGATCGACCTCCACGACACCGGCAGGGGCGCCCTTCGCATCGAGGAGAGCACTCTGGTGGGCGGCGTCATCAGCCTGTTCGAGAGGCTGTGGGCGGCGGCGACGGACCTCGCCGAGCTGACGGCCCCCGACGCCGGGCGGGTCATCCAGCTCTCCGAGACGCAGCTGCGGGTGCTGACCTGTATGTGCACCGTGAGCAAGGACGAGGTGGGCGCCCGGCGGGCCGGCATGTCGCTGCGCACCTACCGCCGGCACATAGCGGATCTGCTGCGGGTGCTCGACGCGGGTAGCCGCGCGCAGGCGGCGTTGACCGCGCGCGAGCGGGGCTGGGTGTGACCGCGTGGTACGGCCCGCTCGATGGGTCTCACCGTTCGTGATCAGCGGATTCGTACGGCAAGGCGCGGGCCTGACAAGCGGTGCGAGGTTCTTTCACACAGATCGTCACCCGCGCACGGCCTTTCTCCGTTATCGTCACTCGCGCATCATCGGCAAAGTCCGTCATGATCGGGAGACTTCATGCGCGCGGTCCTCTCCGCTGCTGCGGCGGCCTTCACCCTCCTCCTCACCTGCATGGCCGCCCCTTGGCCTGCTGCCGCCTCCACCGCGGCCCTGCCGGGCGGCAAGGCGACCTATGTCGTCTCGCAAGGACACCTGAAGGCCGCATCCAGCCAGAACTGGGTACGGCTCGGCAGCTACCGCTTCGCCGCCGACGGCACGGTGACCGCGGCTCTGTATCTGTGGTGGCAGCGCCATCCCGAGGCCAGGCAGCCCACCGGCAACACCCCCGACTCGGGCTGCACCACCAGGGCAGGCGGTTCCCGCTCGCTCCCCCGTACCTGCGAGGTGCTCACCGCCGGGGGTTTCACCGGCTCCCCCGACGAGAACCGCACCGGAACGTACACCGTGTCGGGCAACGTGGTGAGCATCCGGTGGAAGATCGCCCAGACGTGGACCGAGCAGTGGTACGTGCGGCCCTCCCCCGACGGCGCTCTGGCCCGCCTGGACCTCAAGTCCAGCACGCTGGCCACCCACGGTTACGGCTACGGCAGCAACGCGGCGCTCGGCACCCGGCGCGCGATGAGTTCGGTGAAGGCGTTCGCCGGCACTCTCAGGCAGGACCTGACGAGCTGGGCGGGCGGCAGGATCGTCGCCACCGGCGGTCAGAGGTTCGCTCATTCCTCCTTCCGCGCCTGTGCCGACACCACCTGGTGCCTGACCTACCTGCAACCGTCGTCCGCGGGCGCCTGCCAGAAGTCGGGCGGATGCCCCAGGTACGGAGGCGGGACGAAAGCGAACGTGAGTTCCATCCAGTACTACCTCACGAAGATCTCCAACTCCGATCGCCGCGACACGTTGTGGCACTGGTGCACCTGTCTGGCGATGGAGCGCGGCGAGTTCTGCTACACCGGCAACTCCCACGTCAAGCCGCTCATGCAGATCATCGACGACAAGGGCGCCTTCCGCGGATGGGTCGGCGCGGAGGCCTCGTTCTCGACCGGTTCCAGGGGCGCGGACATGCTGGCGGTGTTCCGCATCACCGACTTCCGCTGACCGGAGGGAGCGACCCGCACGATCTCCGCGTGACCCCTGGGGGCCGCCGTGGCCGCCGAGTAGGCTCGGGTCCAGCGGGTCGCCCCTCCATCGCAGAGCAGGAGTAGTCCCATCGCCGGTCCATCGAGCTTGGCGGAGCTGCTGCGCCGTCATCGGCATGCGGCACGTCTGACTCTGGAGCAGCTCGCCGAAGCATCGGGGGTCAGTGCCCGCACCCTGTCGAACATGGAACGCGGCCGCCGCCCGCCGTCGTCCTGGACTGCGCCGAGTCGATGCACTGGTTCTCCGACCGGTGGATGCACGGGCCGCACTGGCGGGGGGTTTTCACGCTCGGCGCGGACGCTGCCCGAACGGATCTGGCAGTCGGTTCGCGGTCCGAACTCCTGACGGGCGGGTCGACCGCGTCTGAGGATCAGCCCTCGGGCGGGGCGGCGAAGGGGGCCAGGTCGGCGGGGGTCACCGCGGTCAGGCGACCGGTGCGCACGTCGTCCAGGACCGAGGCCACCCAGCCGGCCTCCGCGGCGGCCATCGTGCGGAGGTACTCGATCTCGATCACCGTGATCCGGGGCAACCGGCGCGCGGCATCCGAGCCCAGGCTCGCGTCCAGGGCCGCCAGCCGTTCGGCGAGCGCGGCGGCCCGTTTCTCCAGCACCGCCGTCATCTCCGCCGGCGAGAGCATGAGCAGGTGCGCCAGGCCCACGGCGAACTCGGGGAACTCCTGCCTGGGCACGCCGAGCATCTCGTGCAGCCATCGGCGCGTCGCCTCCCGCCCCGCGTCCGTGATCTCGTAGACGGTCCGCTCGGGGTAGAGCTGGTCGCGCTCGGTCTCCTTGACGGTGACCAACCCGCCGGCGAGCAGCCGGTCGATCGTGCGGTACAGGCTCGACCGCTGCCCGACGTTGACCACCTGGTCCTTTCCGTACTCCTTCAGCAGCCGCTGGATCCGGTACGGGTGCAGCGGCCCGCCGTGCAGGAGCGCGAGCACGGTCAGACCGAGTGGCGAAGACTTCATGGCCCTAATCCTAGCAACTAGTTGACGTGAAACTAGTTGCACTGCAACTATCAGAGCCATGGACACCCAGGTACTGATCGTCGGAGGCGGCTACGCAGGCCTCGCCTCCTCACTGTTCCTGTCCCACCAGGGAGTGCGTTGCGTCCTGGTGGACCGGCATTCCGGCGTCTCGATCCTCGGACGGGCACGCGGCATCAACCCCAGGACCACGGAGATCTACCGCCCCCTCGGCCTCGACGCGGCGATCAAGGCCGCGGGCAGGCCGTTCGACGAGGAGTCGGGCGTGGCCCGCTGCACCACGCTGGCGGACGAATGGCACTGGATCTCCGACGAGAAGTCACCGCGCGCGCTGCCCGAGCTGACGGCCGGCGAGTTCGGCATGGCCGACCAGAGCACGGTCGAGCCGATCCTGGCCCGGGCCGCCCGCGACAGGGGCGCCGACCTCCGTTTCAACACCCGGTGCGTCTCGGTCGAGCCGGACGCCGACGGGGTCACGGCCGTCATCGAGGACCGCGCCACCGGCGAGCGGCAGACGATCAGGGCCGGCTACCTGATCGCGGCCGACGGCTATCGCGGGCGGATCAGGGAGCAGCTGGGCATCGAGCGCACCGGGCTGGGCGTGCTGCGCCATTACCTGTCCTTCGTCGTCAAGGCGGACCTGTCGCAGATCATCAGGAAGCGCGCGCTGTTCTGGATCATCGGCGGTCCTGGCGCCGCGGCCTCCGGAGCGTTCGCCGGCCACGCCGTGCCGGGCCAGTGGGGTATCGGGCTGACCTACGACCCCGCTGTGGAGTCGCCCGACGACTACCCGGACGAGCGGCTCGCGGCCACGGCCAAGCAGCTGATCGGCCGCGACGTCCCCGTCGAGATCCTGGACCGGGCGGCCTGGGTGGAGGCGGTCGGCGTCGCCGACCGGTACCGCCACGGACGGGTCTTCCTGGTCGGCGACGCCGCGCACGTGTGGCCGGCCGCCCAGGCGATGGGCGCGAACTCGGCGGTGCAGGACGCCCACAACCTGGCCTGGAAGCTCGCCATGGTCCTCGCCGGCGACGCGGGTGACGAACTGCTCGACACCTACGAGGCCGAGCGCAGGCCCGTCGCGCTCGAACTGGCCGACCTCACGGTGCGCAGCCAGGCGGCCAGGTTCGGGCCGAACCCCGAGGACGATCCGGTGGACCCGATCATGTGCGTGCTCGGGCAGCGCTACCGGTCCACCGCGATGGTCGGGGCCGAGCACGGGTCAGTCTTCGGCGAGAGCGTCGAGCAGTACGCCAGGCCGGGCACCCGCGCTCCGCACCTCTGGCTGGAGCGGGACGGCCGCAGGATCGGCGTGCACGACCTGTTCCACGACTCCTTCGTCCTGCTCACCGGGGCGGAGGGCGAGCAGTGGACGCGCGAGAAGGCGCACGTGCCGGTGCGCGCCTACCGCGTCGGGGTCGACCTGCTCGATCTCGACGCGGCCTGGCAGTCACGGTACGGCCTGGGCGAGAGCGGCGCGGTGCTGGTGCGTCCCGACGGCTATGTCGCGTGGCGCAGCGACTCCTCCGCCATGAGCCCCGCCGACGCCCTCCGTCAGGTGCTGGCCGCGGACAGGCGTGGCGGTCGCCAGTCGGCGGCGACCCCGACGCCGGCCTGAGCACGCCTGGCCGGGCCGTCCGGTCCGCCGCCGCCCGGACCAGCCGGTCCAGGCGGGCCCTCTCCACGGTCGCCGCCCGATGCGTCACCGGGTGGGCGACCTGCGCGAAGCCGAAGGTCACCGTGCCGCTCGGCCGGCGTGGCGGCGCGTGCCCCGGTACGGCGGGCCCGCTCAGCCGCTCGTCGTGGTCGAGGATCCGCGACTCGAGCTCGCGCAACCCCGGCCCGGGTTCGACACCCGACCGGGCGCGTCCAGACCGGCCAGGGGAGTTCCGCCCCACTGCGCGAGGGCCGCGGCGAGATCGCCCTCGCGCAGGTGCCGGCGAAAGCGCGTCACGTCGACCGCGTCGGGCGCCACGTCGAGGCGGTAGGCGGCACCGACCCGCACGATCGTGCCGCGACCGAGGCTCTTGCGCAGCCGGGCCACGTGCCACTGCAGGGTCTTGTCCGCCGTGCGCGGGGGCGCGTCACCCCATACGAGCTCCACCAGGCGCGACACCGGCAGCGGTGTCCCGGGCGACAAGGCCAGGGCCGCGAGCACCGTCCGCGACCTCGCCGAACCGATGTCGACCGGCTCGCCGTCCTCGGTGGCGACGCGGACACCACCGAGCAGACCGATCCGCACCACAGGGCTGCTCCATGGGTGTCCGGCTGGGCGCTCGTCGCGGTGGCACCGTACCTGGCCGGAAGTCTCCTCGTCATGTTCGACCTGCTCGCCGCGTCCTCGGCACGCCGTTCTGGTGGTCCCCCTGGCGCTGAACGAGATGGTGCTCGCGGTCCGGCTGCTGGCGAAGGGGTTCAGCACGCCGTCGTCGCCGCTCACCGCCCAGGTCGCCGGCACCGGCGGCGCCGCGTGACGTGGTGCGGAGGAGGGTGGCCGCCGGGGGCGGGCACGGCTGCCGTCAGCGCCAGAACCTCACCTCCGGGTAGCGGCGCGAGGCCCGGTCGAGCAGCGGCCGCGACTGCTTGCGCAGGTGCAGGTCGAAGAAGGCGCCGACGTACGTGCGGAGGACCTCCACGGTCCGCGGACCCGAGAGCGAGGAGTCCAGCTTGAGTCCGAGCTGCTGGGCGAGGAGCGGATAGTCGCAGAACGACCGGTGTTCCATGCCGTCGAAGGTGATCCAGCGCTTCCAGCCGGGAACTGCCGCACTCCCCGGGCGAGTCCGGCGCTGGGTGCCACGCGGACGCTAGGATGCCGCCGTGTCCCAAGAGACGTTGATCGTGGCGGTCGCCCAGACTTCGGCCCGCCTCGGTGACGTGACCGCCAATGCTCAGGCGGCGGCCACGTCAATCCCCGTGGCCGCCGAATCCGGGGCGAAGCTTCTCATCTTCCCCGAGCTCTCCCTCGTCGGCTACGACCTCGACCTCCTGGACGACCCGGCGGCGTGGGTGACCGAGGACGACCCACGACTCGACGTCGTCCGGCAGGCCGCGCGGGACTGCGGGGTGACCGCGGTGGTGGGCGCGGCCTACCGCCGGGCCGACGGCACGGCGTGGATCGCCTCGCTGGCGGTGCGTCCGGACGGAAGCATCCATGCCTACGGCAAGCAGAACCTGCACGGCCGCGAGCGCGATCTCTTCCAGCCCGGTGAGCCGGGTCCGCTTCTCGACGTCGACGGCTGGCGGGTCGCCCTCGCCATCTGTTACGACGCCGGCGTGCCGGCCCACGCCGAGGACGCGGTCCGCCGAGGTGCGGAGGTCTACGCCGGATCGGTCCTGTACACGCTCGCGGAGGCGCGGCGGCTGGACCTCCATTTCGGGGCACGCGCCATGGATCACCGCATGTTCGCGATCGCCGCCAACCACGCCGGCACGGGGCCGGGCTGGGTCTCGTGCGGTGGCAGCGGGGTCTGGCACCCGGACGGGACTCGGCTGACGCAGGCCGCGACCGGCCCGGGGCTGGTCACCGCGGCGCTGTCGCGCGGCGAGCTGCTCGCCTTGCGCGACAGGGACGCGCTGGCGGGCTACCCGCGCGGCACGGTTCCCGACGCCTCGCCCGCGTAGGGGGCCGAGATCGTCAGCGGCCGGCCGAGCGCCGCAGCTCGTCGAGGATCTCGAACTCCTCCGCCGTCAGGTCGGCGGCCACGCTCAGCCTGCCCGTGGACGTCTCGAGCTCGATGGGCGGCGGCCGCTCGGCGCTCTCCGGCACGACCTCGAAAAGCGGCTTGTGTTCGGGGTTGCTCACTTTCCCAGCATGCCACGGGATCACTGAGGGGGTCGCCGGCCGGTCGGGACAGGGAGCCGCGTGATGAGGACCGCCGGGCAGACACCGCCCCGCCGCCGCACTCGATGTGATCAAGGCAGGGCGAGGCGGTGAGGGCATCTCCTGACGGCGTCCGTGGCGGCCGGGCCAGGCGGGCCGGATCCGTCAGGTGCAGGTGACGCTGTACGTGACAGGTTCGGAAACCGCCGTGTTGGGCGCGACGACCTGAAGGTAGCCGGTCACCCTTCCGCCGGTGGACTGGACGGCGCGCCAGTCCTTCCACTCCACCGTCCTGGTGAGCGGGCCGCCCTCGGGGAAGGTGATCCGCTCGGTCGGGCTGCTGGTGTTGTTGTCGAAGCGCCAGGCGTACTCGACCGGCACCGACGTAGGCGCGGACACGGTGATCGTCGCGGTGGCCTTCAGGTCGACGGGGCAGGCGCCGGCGTGGTTGGACGGCGTGATGGCAGGGTTCGTCACCGACGTCACCTTCCCGCCGGTGTTGGGCGCGGGCGGCTTGCCGTTGCAGGTCAGGGAGTACTCGCCGGGCTCGCCCTGAACCTTGGCGGGGCCGGTGACGTCCAGCCATACCTTGGCCGCGTGGCTCTTGGAGGTCATCCAGGAATGGGCGGCACGCTGTGTCCCCGGTTCGGTGAACCGGAGCTTCTCCTCCTGCCAGTAGCCGCCGTCGTCCCAGCGCCACCGGTAGGTCACGGTCAGCGGGTAGGTCAGGCCCTTGGGGGCGGTGACCGTCGCCGCGGCGGTGAGCTGGTAGGGGTTGGCGGTCGTGCAGGCGCCCGGTTCGCGGCTCCACGTGGTGACGGCCGCCTTGGACACGGTGAGCTGGGCCGGCTCCTCGCCCTTGCAGGTGACCGACCAGGTGATCGGCGCCGAGTCCTTCCAGTGGCCGTAGTCGTCGCCGGTCGCGACGGCGAACGCGGTCGATCCCGTTGTCGTGCCGTTCTCGACCCAGTCCCTGGTGTAGGTCCTGGTCCCGGAGATCCTCTCGGAGGTGGCGGCCGTGCCCGGGTACTTCCAGTAGTGCCAGACCACCGCCGGCCCGCCCGTCACGGTGATCGTCGCCGTGGTCCGCACCGTCACGGGGCAGGCCCCCGTGTACGGCTGGGCGGGCGAGGCCACCTTGGTCTCGGAGAAGCTGATGTCGACGCACGCGATCGTGAACTTCACCGGTTCGGTTCGGGCCAGAGCCGGCGAGGTGACCTCGACCCAGGCGGATCCGCCGCTCGTCCTGGACGGATCGGCGACCGGCCAGGCGAGGGTGAGGTCCCTGGTGAGGTCGGTGCCCTTGATCTCGATCTCGCCGGGGACCGTGGTCCCGTCGCTGCGGACCCACCTGTAGGTGACCTTCGCCGGCTTCGACACCGCGAGGGTCGCGTGGAAGGTGAACTGCAGGGGCCTGGTGCAGGAGCCCTGGTAGCCGGCCGGGCTCACCCACGGGTTGGCCGCCTTCACGACGACCGGGGGCGGCGTCGGGTCGGTCGCGCAGGTGACGCGGTACGGGGCCCTGTTCGAGGTGCTCAGCACCCTGCCGTCCGGGCCCAGGATCTCGATCCAGCGCGTACCCGACTGGCTGGTCAGGAAGGTGCGGCTGGAGGTGACCGTACGCGTGGAGGCGTCGGAGAACCACAGCCGCTCGGTGCCGAGCGCGCCGCCGTCGCTGTCCACCCATCGGTAGGAGACGGCCGCGGGCACCCGGGAGACGGTCAGCCTGCCGGTGAAGCGCAGCGTTCCGCCGCCGGCCGGGCACTTCCCTGCGTAGTCGTCGCCGGTCGCCTCGGCCGACGCCGTGGGTGCCGGCGGCGCCTGTCCTGGTCGCCCGGAGACGCCGACGTCACGCAGGCCGGCGCCACAGGAGACCGTGTAGTAGGCGCGCTTGGAGATCAGCTTCTTCGGGCTGAGCACCTGGACGGCCTGCCAGCCCCGGGTGCTGCCGGTGAAGGAGCGCCGTTCCCGCAGCGTCACCTTCGCTCCCGCGCGGACGGTCTTCACCGCGCTCTTGCTTCCGTCGCTGCGGATCCAGCGGTACGTCAACCGGTCGGCCCCCTTGACCGTGACGGCCGCGGAGAACACGGTCGAGACCGGGCACTGCTCGCCGCCACGGGCCGGGGAGGCCTTGACCGCGGCGATCCTGACCATGGGGTCCGCCGCCGCGTTCGCGGGAGCGGTGAATGTCCCCGCCGACAGGCAGAGAGCGGCGGCCGTCGCCACGGCACTCCGCCACCATAGGTTCTTCCTCACGCAAACTCCGATTCAGTGATGTAGCGCGCGTAGTCTGGTCAACGCGACTTGCGGGAGAGTGGGAAACGGCTGCAAACGTCGCCGCCCCGCCGCCGGCGGCCTGCCGCCGGGATCACGCCGCGGCGCGCACGCGCTGCAACGTGCGCACGCCCGCTACCGCGAGCGGCAGGAACAGCAGGCTGAACGCGCCGCCCACCACATACGTCAGGTCGATCGGGATGAACATCATCGCGACGAAGGCGCCGAGGTAGACGGCGGTCAGCCACCAGCCGACGACACCGGCGCGGGCGAGCCCGGCGCACACGGCGAGCAGGCCCAGGAAGGCGAACATCTCGGTGCCGCTCCACAGGGGCATGAACGCCGACCCGTCCACGGTGTCCGAGATCCGCACCGCGACGTCGAGCGGGAGCTGCCGGCCGAGGACCATCCGCCACCAGTCGTCGCGCACGGCGCCGGACACGTTCAGCAGCCCGAGGGCGGCGGCCAACGCGCCGACCAGGGTCAGCCACCGCCCCTTCCTGCCGCGGACGAGCCCTGGCACGACCATCGCGCCCAGCCCGCCGGCGATCAGGCCGTAGTGCAGCAGGATCGCCGACAGCTCCGTCAGGAAAGCGTCGCGGGCCAGCGAGGTGATGTAGTCCATCGTCGAGTCGGAGTCCTGCGGCGGGCAGGTCATCATGCCGGCGAGCATGAGCAGGGGGCAGGCGATCAGGGCGGCACCGCCGGCGCGTCGCAGGAACCAGCCGGCTCGATCGGCGGGCTCGGCAAGCGCGGGCCCGGCGGCCGTCGCGCTGTGGGCAAGGGGGGTCATGTCGTACCTCCGGGCTTCGGTGTCGTTGGCGAAGGAACTCTCTCGCCGGGACGCCAGGCGGCGCGTCAGCCATTGCGTATCGTGACGGGTCCACGCGTCGGTGGACCGGCTCTCGCGCGGGTCCACCGTTCGAGGGACCCGGTGAGCGGCAGCGGTCCGCCATCCGGCGGACTCGGCGGCCATCGGGCATGATTACCATCTGTAGCCATGACGATGACCCGGCTGAGGGACGCCCGCCTCATCCCGCTGGTGTTCGGCCCGCTGATCGGCGTCCTGTCCGTCGTGGAGACGAAGCTCGACGACTTCTTCGGCGCCAGCGCCGCGGCCACCTGGGTCTCGGGGATCGTGCTCGGCGTCGGCGTGGTGCTCGCGACCTGGTATCCGCTCGCCGGTGCGGCCGTCGCGGCCATCTGCTTCCCGGTCGGCGTGGTGGCCTTCGACGCGCCGGGTGCCGGCGGTGCGGCGATGATCGGCCTCATCGGGGCGGTCGCCTGGGCCGGATGGCGGGAGCCGCCGCGGCGTTCGGCCGTCGCGCTGTGCGTCGCGGCCGTGTCCTTCGCCGGCACGTCGGTCGTCGGCGGCCAGTCGGTGTGGGAGCTGTTCTTCGTGCCGGCGATCCTGCTGCCGGGCTGGTACATGGGGCTGCTCGCGCGGCGCAACGGCGAACGCGCGGTGAAGCTGGCCGAACTGGCCGCGGCGCTGGACGCCGAACGGGAGGCCAACGCCCAGGCCGCGGTCGCGCAGGAACGCACGCGCATCGCACGGGAGGTGCACGACGCCGTCGCGCACTCGGTCAGCGTGATGACCCTGCAGCTGGGCGGCTTGCGCCGGCTGCTGGCCGATCGTCCCTCCGAGCAGGAGATCGTGGTCGGGCTGGAACGGCTCGGGCGGCAGACGGTCGAGGAGATGCGCGGCCTGGTCGGCATCCTGCGCGAGCGTCCCGACGGTGAGCGGCCGACGCCCGTCCCGTCGCTGTCCAGGGTCGACGAGCTGATCTCCGACGTCCGCGCCGCCGGCCTGGAAGTGCACCTGGACTCCCCCGCCGACCTGCCGCGGCTGCCGCCGGTGCTGGATCTCACCGCCTACCGGGTCCTGCAGGAAGCACTGACGAACGTGCTACGGCACGCCGGCGCGGCTCCGACCGCGGTCGCCATCGGATACACCGAGCAGGCGCTGACCCTGGAGGTGCGCAACGAACCCGGGCGGGCGGCGCGCGCATCCACCGCATCGCCCGCGAAGCGCGGCGGCCACGGGCTGGTCGGCATGCGCGAACGGCTGGCGATGGTGCACGGCAGCCTGCACGCCGCCCCCGAACCGGACGGCGGTTTCGCGGTCCGTGCCCGATTCCCGCTCCCCCGAACCCGGTAGGGACAGGCTCGGTCGCGCCCGTCCTTCCCGCTCGCCGTTCAGGCCTGCTCCTCGCCGAAGAGGATGACCTGCCGGACGGCCTTGCCGTCGGCGAGCTGGTCCATCGCCTCGTTCACCGCCGAGAGCCCGATCCTCGCCGACACCAGCGCGCCGACCGGCAGCCTGCCCTCGCGCCACATCCGGGCGAAGACGGGAATGTCACGGGAGGGGACCGCCGACCCGAGATAGCTGCCGATGATGGTCCGTCCCTCCGCCACGAGCTTGAGCGGCGAGATCGACGATCGGGCGTCGGGCGCCGGAAGTCCCACGGTGACGGTGCGGCCGCCGGGGGCGGTCGCGTCGACCGCGCTCTCGAAGGCGCGAGCGTTCCCGGCCGCCTCGATGACGACCGGCGCCTTGATACCGAGCGCGGCGACCTCGGCGGGACTGTAGGTCGCATGGGCGCCCAGGTCACGGGCGGTGGCGAGCTTGTCCGGATTGCTGTCGACGCCGACGACCGTGACGCCGTCCAGGGCACGCGCGGTGATCAGCGCGGCCATGCCCACGCCGCCGAGCCCGACGACCATCACCGTCTGGCCGGCGGCGGGTTCGCCGGCGTTGATGACCGCGCCGCCACCGGTGAGCACGGCGCAGCCGAGGATCGCGGCGACCTCGGGAGGGACGTCGTCGTCCACCGGGACGACCGAGTGCCGGTCCACGACCGCGTGCGTGGCGAAGGCCGAGACCCCGAGGTGGTGCAGGACCCTGCCGCCGTTCCGGTGCAGGCGGACGCCACCGGTCAGCAACCTCCCCTCGTTGTTGGCCGCGCTGCCCCGGACGCAGGGCGTCACGCCGTCGGTGGCGCAGCCCTCGCAGGCGCCGCAGCGGGGCAGGAAGGTCATGACGACCCGCCGGCCGACGGCGATGTCGTCGACACCGGCGCCGGCCTGCTCGACCACGCCGGCCGCCTCGTGTCCCAGGAGCATGGGTACGGGGCGCACCCGGTTCCCGTCGACGACCGACAGATCAGAGTGACACACGCCGGCCGCCTCGACCCTGACGAGGAGCTCGCCGGGGCCGGGCGGGTCGAGGTCGAGATCGCAGATCGTCAGCGGACGGGACTCGGCGTAGGGGCGCGCCCGGCCGATCTCCTCAAGGACGGCTCCGCGGATTCTCATCACATCACCTCTCAGAGGCTCCAAGGTTGTCTTCACGATAGGTTCGGCGTGCGGATACGGCCCGGCCGGACGCCGGGCCACTCCCTCGCCGCGGCGGCTGGACGCCGGGCGGCTTCCTGCCACGGCGGCGGCTTCCCCACGCGAGGCGGCGCCGTGACTCTCAGGACGGGGCGGACCGATGGTTGGCCAGCAGGACACCGGCGCCACCGAGAACCAGACCGACAACGGCGAGCGGATGCAGCACCTGGCCCACCAGGAGCCAGGCCAGCACCGCCGTCACCGAGGGAGTCAGGAAGAACACCGTGCTCACCCGGCTGGCGGACCAGCGGAGCAGCATCATGTTGAGCAGGATGAACGACGCGATGGAGTTGACCAGCACCATCCACGCGACGGACGCGCCGAACGCCGTCCAGTCCGACACCCGCGGCGTCTCGACCGCCAGGCAGGCCAGCCCGACGGCGGGGGCGCTGACGAGAAGCTGCACCGCGGTTCCGGCCCGCACGTCCATGTCGGGGACGAACCGCTTCTGGTAGAGGGTGCCGGCGCTCAACCCCAGCAGCCCGACCAGGCACAGCGCCACACCCCAGCCGGACAGGCTCACCCGGTCGGCCACCGCGAGGACGACGCCGGCAGCGCCGAGGGCGAAGCCGAGCCCCTGCCGCCTGGTGACCGTCTCGCCGAGCAGGCGCATGGCCAGCACGATGACCACGGGGCTGAGCCCCTGGACGAGGGAGACGACCGCGGCGGGGAAGCCCATGCCGAGCGCCGTGTAGAAGCAGCCGAACTGCAGGGCCTGGATCAGCAGCCCGGAGACGGCGATGTGCGCCGCGGCCCGGCCGCGCGGCCAGGGCGCGCGGGTGATCAGGGCGTAACCGGCGAGCAGCACCCCGGCCAGGGCGAAGCGCGCGAACATCAGCAGCAGCGGCGGAGCCGCCGCGACTCCCGGGATGCCGGCGATGAAGGCGCTGCTCCAGAGCAGGACGAACACGGCTGGCGCGACCGCCGTCAACCGCGGACCGCCGGACGTCCCCACGGGTGCCGCGTCACCGAGGCCGCGGGCCGTGCTGACCGGTGGCGGGCCAGGGGTCGCCGCCGGGGATCCGGGCGGCGCACCGGACGGCGGCCCGGGTGGCAGTCCGGGCAGGTCCGGGGTGACCGGCGTCATCGAGTCGTCCTTCCGTGCGAAGACCCACCGGTGGGGACACACGCGGCGGCCGAGGGGCGGCTGAGGGATGGCTGCGCCCGCCCCGCACGCCCGGCGCAGCGAACGGCGGGACGGCGGGACAGCGGACGGCGGGAGGCGGGAGGTGGTTCAGGAGGCGCGCAGGGCCGACCGGCGCAGCTCCCACAGGGCCTGCTCCGAGGTGCAGACCCCGGCGGCGCCGTGGCGGAGCGCCTCGGCCACGTCCGCCTCGCCCTGGACGAACCCGGCGGCCAGGTACGGCACGCCGAGCTCCCTGGCCTGCTTCTCCACGTATCGCAGCACGACGGCGGGCATGAGCTGGACCAGATCGGGACGGGACCGGGCGATGGCCTGGACGCTGCGGTGCAGGTTGGAACGGTCGGTCACGAACACCTTCTGCATGGCCAGCAGTCCCAGGCTGCTCGCCCGCTCGACGATCGCCGCGCGGGTGGAGCAGATCCCGACCGCCCCGATCCCCTTGAGGTAGGTCAGGGCGCCGGGGTCGTGGCCGAGGCCGGGGGTCGAGTCCATGTTGACGAACACGATCTTGTTCGCGGCCAGGGTCCGCCGGACGGTCGCCTCGAGATCGCCGAGCGGGACCGAGGCGAGGATGCCCAGCGGGGTCGAGGTGGTGGTGAACCGGTCCGCCATCTCCACGCCGACCAGCGACGCCATCACGGGGTGTTCCGCGAGCGAGGCCAGCAGGCGCCGGTCAAGGGGACGTTTCGGACGAGGGTTCACTGCTCCACCTTATGCGTCAGCCGTGCGCGGTTGTGTCGGCCTGGAACCGGCTGGGCAGCCCCAGCTTCCCCGGGTTCATGATCCCCTCGGGGTCGAGGGCCTGCTTGACCGCCACCAGGGTGCCGAAGCCGCCGGCCAGCGATCGTTCGACGTACGGCGAGCGCAGCAGTCCGACGCCGTGGTGGTGGCTGATGGCGGCGCCGTGCCGGATGAGCACCTCGTTGGCGGCGTCCCAGGCGGCCCGGTACCACTCGCGGCGGCGAGCGCGTTCCACGTCGCCGCGCAACGAGAAGTACAGGCAGGCGCCGTCGGTGTAGGCGTGCGACTGGTGGGCGGAGGCGCGCAGCGTCCCGGGGACCGCCTCGATGGCCGCCACCACCTGGTCGTAGATGGCCGTCAGCGACGACCACGGCGCGGCGATCTCGCAGGTGTCGGCGACGAAGCCGGGGCCTTTGGCGAAGCCGTCGCCGGACTTGCCGACGACCATCCGCTCGTCGAGCCACCGCGCGAGGACCGCGTCGCCGTCGAGCGTGACCGCCGCCCGCTCCTTGCAGACCTCCTCGACCACCGCCATGGTCGCGTCGACCAGCGCGGGGTCTCCCTCGTCGGCGATGAGCAGCAGATTGGTGTCCCGCTCGCCGAAGTGGGTGCCGCTCTCGTGCGCGTCGTACAGGCGCAGTACCGCCGGGGTGGCGCCGCGCTGGAGGATCTCCCTGCACGCGTCGAGCCCGGCCGCGAAGGTGTCGAAGCCGTACGCGAGCCCCACCGCGTAGCCGGGCAGCCGGTGGGTGCGCAGCCGCAGCCGGGTGATCACGCCGAGCGTGCCCTCGGAGCCGATGAACAGCTGGCGCAGGTCAGGCCCCACGGCGGCCCTCGGGTAGGTGCCGTAGCTGGCGGTGCTCCCGTCGGGCAGCACCACGTCCAGCCCGACGACCATGTCCTCGATCTTGCCGTAGCGGGTGGACAGCTGGCCCGCCCCCCGGCAGGCCGCCCAGCCGCCGACCGTCGAGATGGCGAAGGCGGACGGCCAGTGCCCGGTCGTGGCGCCGTACGTCTCCTGCAGTTCCTTCTCGAACAGGTCGCCGAACATGCCGGCCTGCACCTCGACGATCATCGACTCGGCGTCGAAGGAGATGATGCGGTTGAGCCGGCAGACGTCCAGCACGACCCCGCCGAACACCGGCAGGGCGGCACCGAGGACGTTGCTGCGGCCCGCCGAGACCGTCAGGGGGATGCGGTGCGCGTGGCAGAGCCTGACGATCGCGGCCACCTGCTCCTCGTCGGCCGCCTCGACGATCACGGCGTCCGGCGTGGCGGGGTGACCGTCCGTCTCGCCGATGGAGGTGCCCGCCCACCAGTCGCGGGTGCGCGTGATCACCTCGTCCCGCTCGGTGTGGACGGCGGCGGCGATCGCCCGCAGCTCGGCGACGACCGTGGCGGGAACCTCGACCACGGCGGCCTGCAGGCTGGCCGGGCCCGCGCCGGGCGGGCAGTCGGCGGCCCAGCGCGGCGGGGTGGGCGCGCCGACGACGTAGTCACCCCGGTTGAACGGGTGGGTGATGGTCTGCCTGCTGATCATGAATGTGCCTCCATCAGTACGGTCTTCTCGCGCTCGATGCCGGAGATGTAGTCGTCGACCTGCCGGGCGACCTCGTCGTCGGACAGCCCGAGCTCCCTCTGGAGCAGCCGGCCGACCTCAGGGGCGGCCTTGACCGACAGGTCACGGGCGAACACCCGCATCCGGGTGCGGCGCGACAGCACGTCGTCGACGCTTCGCGCCAGCTCGCACCTGGCCGCGTAGACCACCTCGGCCCGCAGGTGGGCGCTGCCCTCGATGATCGGCTCGGCCAGGGTGGGATCCTCGCCGAGGAGGTCGGCGACGAAGCGGGCCTCGGTGCCGTAGCGCTGTCCCAGGTGGGCGCCGAGCCCTCCGGTGGCCGAGGTGGCCTCGGCGTCGTAGCCGGCGCCGCCCAGCAGCGGGAGGCGTGCCGTACGGCAGCGGGCCCTGCGGCCGAGCACCTTCAGGGCCGCGTCGACCACGAGCTCCCCCATGTGGCGGCTGGTGGTGAGCTTTCCGCCGGTGACGGTGACGAGCCCGTGCGCGTCGGTCGAGACGCGGTGGTCGCGGCTCATGTCGAGCGTGGCCCCCTCCTTGCCGCCGACCAGGGGACGCAGCCCGGCGATCGAGCCGACCACGTCCTCGGGGCCGAGGTCGGCGTCGAAGGCGGTGTTGGCCCCGTCGAGGAGGTACTGCATCTCCTCCCTGGTGCACAGCACCTCATCGAGGGATCCGTCGTAGTCGGTGTCGGTCGTCCCGACGACGACCACGTCCCCCCAGCGGGTGCAGGTCGCGCGGCGGGCCCGTCCGGGGATGGGCACGGTCACGGTGCCGTCGATGGGCAGCCGCGTCCAGGGCACCACGATGTGCACCCCCTTGGCCGGACGGATCCGGGGCCGGTGGCCGGGATCCGACAGGGCGTCGATCGCGTCCGACCAGACGCCGGTGGCGTTGATCACGACGCCCGCCCGCACGTCGATCTCGCGGCCGTCGACCTCGATCTTCGCGCCGCGCACCCGGCCGCCCTCTCGGACCAGGCCGCGGCAGGCGGCGCCGTTGATCACGGTCGCCCCGAAGTGCGCCGCGGTCCGCGCGATCGTCAGGGTCAGGCGCGCGTCGTCGGTGCGGCTGTCGTAGTAGAGCAGCCCGCCCTTGAGCTGTCCTGCGCGCAGCCGCGGGGCGCGGGCGAGGACTTCGGCGGCGCTGAGGCGCTGGTGCAGCCTGCCGATGCGCCATCCTCCCGCGAGGTCGTACGTCCACAGCAGGCCCTCGAAGGCCTTGGCGATGCGCGCGTCGAAGACGCCGTCCTGGGCGAGCACGGGGAAGACGAACGGCAGCCGCTGCACCAGGTGCGGGGCGTTGTTGCGGAACCGCTGCCGCTCCAGCAGCGAACGCCGTACCAGCGGCAGGTTGCCCTGCTCGATGTAGCGCAGGCCGCCGTGCACCATCTTCGACGACTTGGAGGACGTGCCCGACGCGAAGTCGTCCCGTTCCACGAGCGCCACGGTCAGGCCGCGGGTGACGGCGTCCAGCGCGGTGTAGCAGCCGGTGATGCCGCCGCCGACGACCAGGACGTCCACGGGCCGGGCGGCGAGCCGTTCGATCTGTTCCCTGCGGTCGAGCGCGAGCGCGGTACGGCGGATGGCGCTGTTCGTCTCTGACCTCGCCTTGCGTGCGGGAAGCCGGATCACGAGGGTGATTCCTCCTGTACGTCGGGTTCGGGACCGCGGGAGCCCGGCGCGCCGGGGCCGGCGGTGGCGGTGTGGCGAGCCAGCAGGTCGCGCCATGCGGCGCGGGCCGCCACCCGCTCGCTCTCGGGAAGGGTGGGTTCGAAGACGGGGGCAGGCCGGAGGCCGGCGACGGCCGCCGAGACGTCCTGCCACAGCCCGGCGCGCACGCCTCCGAGGTAGGCGGTGCCGCGGAGGCTGGCGGTCTCGTGGTCGCGGGCCCGCCGTACCGGCCGGCCGATCAGGTCGGCCTGGCTGGACATCAGCACGTCGCTGCCGGCCAGCCCGCCTCCGCAGAACAGGTCGGTGACCGGCCTGCCCATGACGTCCTCCACGCCTTCCAGCAGGTCGCACACCGAGTGCGCGAAGCCGTTGAGGACGCCGCGGGCCAGCTCCGCCCTGGTCGTGGACAGGCTGAGGCCGGTGAGGACCCCCGTGGCCTCCGGCGACCAGACCGGGGTGCGCAGTCCCGCCAGTGCGGGCAGGAACATCACCCGGGTCGGCCCGGTGTGCTCGCGGGCGAGTTCGGCCAGCTGGGCCGGCGAGCCGAACAGCCCGATCTCCTCGCACAGCCAGCGCATCGCCGAGCCGGTCGTCGAGGCGTAGCTCTCCAGGCTGAACACGGAGGTGCCCCGCGACCGCCAGCCGACGAGGGTGAGCACCCCCGGCACCTGGCGGCCGGGAGCGGGCGGCCGGTCGCCGGCGACGGCGTCGAGGAACGTTCCGGTCCCGTGGACGCTCGTGGCCTGGCCGGGCCGGTGGGCGCCGAGCGCGATCATCGCCGCGTGCTGGTCGCCCATGACGGACAGGATGGGCAGCCGCACGCCGAGCACGGACGGGTCGGTAACACCGAAGTCGCCGTCGTCGTCGACGATCTCCGGCAGCAGGTCGGGCGGGCAGCCGAGGAACTTCACCCACGGCTCGTGCCAGCCGCCCGTCCGCAGGTCGTAGGCGCCCACGGCCACGGCGTTCGTGGCCGACATGACATGGCGCGCGCCCCCGGTCAGCTTCCAGACCAGCCAGGTGTCGACCGAGCCGAAGGCCAGCCTGCCCTCGTCGTGGGCCCGCCGGAGGGCCGGGTCGCCGGCGACCTCCTCGGCCGCCCACAGCAGCGGCGCCCGGGAGCCGACCGGCCGGCCGGTGTGCTCGACCAGGTGCGCGTCCCACTCCGGCTCCCACTCCCGCAGCCGGGCGGCGTACCGGCGGTCCTGCCACACCACGGCCTGGCTCAGCGGGGAGCCGGTCACCGTGTCCCACAGCAGCACCGTGGCGCGCTGGGTGGAGATCGACACCCCGGCGAGCTCCACCCCGTGCGCGGTCGCCCACTCCATCGCCTCCCGGCAGACCCGGACGGTGTCCGCCCAGATCTCCGTCGCGTCCTGCTCGACCCGCAGGTGGTCGGGCGAGCGGACCGAGAGCGGCAGGTAGGCGGCCGGTGCGGCGGTGCCGTCGTCGAGGACGACGGCGGCCCGGGTGCCCGTGGTGCCCTCATCGATGCTGAGCACGCCGCGACGGCGTTGCCTTGTCATGCGCGAAGGTCCTTTCATCGTGTCCGTACCGGACACCGTTCAGGCCGACACCGTCGTACGCTGCCGGAGGCTGATCGCCTCTTCCTCCAGGTTCACCGCGACCCGGGTGGGGTCCCACTTGATGGCCAGGCAGGTGAGCAGGCCGACCAGCGGCACCACCGACAGGACCATCAGGCTGTTGCCCACGCCGATTCCTGCCTGGAGCTGCGGGAACAGGTACAGGCCCGCCACCGAGCCGAGGCTGCCGAGCATGCCGGTCACGCCGGTGCCCAGCGTGCGGATGTCGCTGCGGTACGAGAGCGCGGCGATCGACTTGCCGTTGGGGCCGGGCCCGGCGGAGTGGAAGAAGATGAACAGCACCGGCAGCAGCGCGGCCAGCGCGACGGGCAGTTGCTTGAACGTCGCGCCCATGACCAGCAGGGCGACGAACACCATGGCGTAGCCGGCCATGGAGCTGACCCGCAGGCCGAAGCGGCGCCCCGCGTAGGCCGACAGGCAACCGCCGACGATGCCGACCGCGTTGAAGGCCATGGAACCCAGCGTCGCCTTCTCGAACTCGCTGCCGAACAGCTCGAGGCTGATCACCGGCAGGTACCAGCCCACGGCGAAGTACTGCATGGCCTGGGTGAGGGAGATGGCGGTCGACAGCACGGTCCTGGGCAGGTAGGGCTTGCGGAACAGGACACCCGCCTCACGGAACCCGACCGGGTGGGCGCCCTCCTGGGCCGGCCCGGTCTCCCGCGCCCCTTCCTGTACGGCGAAGCCGTACATCCGGCGCAGGTTCGCCACGGACTCCCCCAGCCTGTTCTTGGCGGCCAGCCAGGTGGGGCTCTCCACCAGGAACAGGCGCTGCAGGACGAGCAGGACGAGCGCGAAGGCCGCCGACGAGCCGACCGACCAGCGCCAGATGTCGGCGCCGACGTCGAAGTTGTAGAACAGCAGGGTGAGCAGGAGGTTGGTGGTCGTCGCGGTGTACCAGACCCCCTGCCAGAAGTTGAGTCTGCCCTTGAGGGAGGCGGGGGTGTACTCGGCGAGCAGCGCCATCGCCACGGCGAAGTCGACGCCGTAGGCGACGCCCACCAGGGCCCGCCCGGCGAAGACGGTCTCGAAGTCGGAGCCGACCGCGGTCAGCAGCGCGCCGCAGGCGAAGACGACCTTCGTCATCAGCAGCGGCTTGACCCTGCCGATCCGCGCGGCGAGCCAGCCGCCGAAGGGGTTGGAGATGATCGCGATCGCGGGGGCCATGGCGGTGAGCACGCCGACCTGCGTCGGCGACAGGCCCAGTTGCTTCACCATGGGCGACAGGCCGGCCCCCAACGCCGCGTTGGAGTAGGCGTCGAGGAACAGGCCTGCCAGGGCGAGGAACCAGATCCAGTTCGCCCGGCCGCTCAGGCGCTTGAGGGTGTCGATGAGGTCGGCCGCGTCTCCCGCGTTGCGGATGACCGCTGGTGCCGTGTTCGCAGAGCCGTCGTTCATGCTCAGCCGCCTTTCGGGGGGTGTCCCTTGCCAGCGGTCCAAGAACGACAAAAAGCACAGACGAAGACCACTGACAGGGATGTCTTCGTCTGTGCCTGTCGGTTAGCGGGACGTTAATCGCGTAGTGTCCGATATGTCAAGCATGATGGGCCGGGTGTGAGAGGTTCCGGCACCCGTCCTACAGTCACCCGTCATGGCATATGTTGTGCAAGCCGTGTGGACCGCGCGCGACGGCGAGGAGACCGCCGTCGCCGACATCATCCGGACCATCACCCCGCTGTCGCGCCAGGAACCGGGCAACCTCTCCTACCAGGCCCACGTCGCCGTCGACGACCCGCGGCGGTTCATGATCTACGAGCGGTACGTCGACGCGGCGGCCTTCGAGGCCCACCGCGCCTCCCCGCATTTCCAGAAGTACGTCGTCGGTGACTGCCTGGCCCGCCTCGCATCCCGGGAGGTCGTCGCCTACGAGCCTCTCGACCCCTGAGCGAGCCGGGCGGTCAGGCCGGGTTGCCGGCACAGGTGGGTCAGGCCGTAGACGGTGGCGTGCGCCGGTTCGGACGCCACGCGTACGGGCATGCGGAGCGTGCTGCGCAGCCGGTTCAGCAGCCGCGTCTGCCCGGCGCCGCCGCCGGTGACGATCAGGCCGCCGTCGCGGACCGTCGCACGCAGGTGGGCGGGCATGCGGTGCAGCAGACCGGCTGTCATGCGGACCACGCTGTCCACCGTGGGCCAGGGCAGGCCCGCGCGCGTGGTGGCGCTCAGCTGCAGGGCCACCGCGTCGGTGATGGCGCCGTCATGGATGACGACGGCCTCCACGACGCCCGCGCCCACGTCCAGCAGCAGGCACGGCCGAGGATCGGCCACATCGAGACCGGCGCCGACGGCGGCCGCCAGGGGCTCCTCCACCAGCACCACCGGGCACTCGGCCGCCTCGATGACCGCCGTGCGCAGCGACCGGCGCTCGCTCGCCGTGGCGGCCACCGGCACGCCGACCAGTATCCGCTCCAGCGGCCAGGCTCCGGCCAGCCGCGCGTCGTAGAGAACGATGTCGACCAGCCGCCGGCAGGCCGCTGGATCGGCGACCACGCCGTGCCGGATCGGCCAGCGCAGTCCGGAGGGCGCCGTGGTCCCCGGCGCCCCCGCGGGGACCGCCGAGAGCCGCTCGGCGATCGCGAACGTTCCCGAGGTCAGCGACCTGGTGCGCACGGTTCCGAGGTCCAGGACCGCGTAACCGCCCATGTCACGGCGGCGCCGTCCGGTCTGCTCGCCGGTGCGTGCGGTGGTCTGGGGGGAGGTGCTCATGCCGACGCCTCCCTCTGCGGAGGTACGGCGCAGCCGTCGCAGGCGAGCCGGTGCGGCGCGCGCAGCAGCTGCTCGTACGGGATGAACGACGCGCAGTCCGTGCACACGCCGTAGCGCTCCCGGTCCATGCGGTCGAGTGCGGCCTCGATGTCGGCGACCTGCCGGTCCGCGCGCGAGGTACGCCCGCCCGTCGCGGGCGTGAGGGCGGCGAGCTGGTCGTGCAGCAGCCGGCGCAGTTCCTCCAGCTGCGCCAGGTGCCGGTCGTAGTGCTGGAGGTGAACCTGGACTGATCTGACGTCGGCCATGACGATGATCGGCTCCTTGCTTGCGGGAAAGGCCACGCCGCGCTGGACGTGGCGATGCCGAGCTCCCGGCGGCGCCCGCGACGCGGGCCGCGCGTGCACACCCGGGCATGCACAGCGGGCCTCCCGGCGTGCGAGCGGCCGGAGACAGGAAATCGAAGGACGCGACTAGATCAGCGGAGGACTGCGCGAGCCGGCGGCGCGGTGCGCCTCCTGCTGAGGATGGCGGATGGCGCCGGCACCGGGTTCCGGCCCTCCCGGCGACGGGACCTGGTCGGTCTCCGGCCGCCGTTCGGCGCGCAGCGCCGTCCACAGCGACGACACATGGCGCGTGGTGACCCCGGAATTCCGCGGCGGCAGGCTGGACAGCAGAGCGTCCTCGGCGCCCGGCGCCCAGGACTGGCCGGAAGCGTCGGCCGGCCGCAGTGCCACGCCGTGACCGGCGGGAAAGGAGCCGGCCAGCAGTAGAGACAGCAGGATCAGGCCGATCACGCCGGTGAGCGCGACGGCCGCTCGTGGTGTCCTCCACGGCCCCCTTGTCATGCCCCCGACCCTAGCCCAACCTGCGCGAAAACCGGCATCCGGGCGAAACGGGCACCAGGTGCGGCACGCCGATCTTTGCAATTCCTCCACATCTCATGAGCCATGCCTGCACACGACCTTCCTATCGTGAGGCCGGTGACGGTCTTCGAGACGGGCCCGTCCGGTCGCGGGCGACCCGGACGGCGGCTCCCCATCTGGATTCCGCTGCTGTTCATGGGCGTCGTGACGGTGGCGCTGCCGGTGATGGAGCTGCACATCGGCCGGCTGTCGACGGCGCTGTGGATCCTCACTCCGGTGGTGACGCACGGGGCGTACGGCGTGGCGCTGCTCGTCTACGTGCTCGGGATGAAGTCCCTCGCCAGACGGGGCGCGCCGGCCGGCGCCGTGGGTCTGCTCCTGGTGGTCATCGGCATCGCCGGCCCGGTGACCCTGCGGTCCTTGCCCGAGTTGCGCATCCAGACCCGTTTCCTGCTCGAGCGGCCGGCGTTCGACGAGGTGGCCGCCCTGTCGGACAGCGGACGGCTGCCCGCGTCACAGCTCGGCGGCTACATGGGCGCGCGGCTGCCCGACCGCCTGTGCTTCGTCTCGGCCACCTGCCGGGTCAAGACCATCGGCACCAGCGGCGGGCGGCCCGTGCTGTTCGTGCCGGACTGGCTCGGCATCCCCGATGACGCCGTCGGCTACGCCCGTTTCGCGGCTCGTCCCGGCGGTGAGACCTTCGACGGGTACGGCATGCGCATCTGCCCGACCGTCGATCTCTCGGACGGCTGGTGGTGGATGGGCCGCTGCCCACCAACCCGCTGACCGGGCGTGGCGGTGGAACAGCGGCGCTGCTATGTCGCCCCGGTGAAGCGCGCGTGTGTGGTGGTCGCGGCGTCCTGTCCGGCCAGGTCCAGGGCGGCGAGCCAGCACGCCGCCCCCGCCGTGTCCCGTGCGGTGCTGACGCGGTGTCCACGCAGCAGTTCCATGACGGCGTCGCGGACGGCGCCTTCGCTGGTCAGGACGCTGCCCGCCAGCACGATCGGCCCCTCGCGATGCAGCCGGGAGACGGTGGCCACCAGGCGGGCGGCGGCGGCCTGGACGATCCGCGCGGCCGCCGGGTCCCCCAGCGCGGCCGCCTGCCCGATCAGGGGCGCGGCGGCGGCGAGCGTCATCCGGTCGGCCTGCGCCTGCCGGACGATGCGGTCGGCTCGCCGCCGGGGCGGGCCGGCCACGCCGAAGTGCCGGCTGACCAGGTCGACCAGGGGTCCCGGCGGCGTGCCGCCGTCGAGGGCGTGGACGGCCGCCCGCACTCCGGCACGTCCGAGCCAGAAGCCGCCGCCCTCGTCGCCGAGCAGCCAGCCGAGGCCGTCGGCGACGGCGTCGACGGCGCGGCCGGTGAAGCGGGCGGCGGCGGCCCCGGTCCCGGCCAGCAGCACCGTGCCCGAGGGGGCGGGCGTGCCGGCGGCGTAGGCCACGTCCACGTCGCTGACCAGCCGCGGAGCGTGGGCCAGGCCTTGCTCGGTCCAGACCTGCCGGAGCACGGCGGCGAAGGAGCCGTCCGAGCCGGCCACCCCGGCGACGGACGCGGTCACCGCCGACGGGTCCAGACCGCCCATCGCCTGGCGCAGGGCGCTCGCGATGGCCGCGGCCGCCGCGGCGTCGCCGTGCGCGGCCGGGTTGCCGCCGCCGGCCGTGCCGTAGCCGGCTCTGGCGCCGGACAGGGTGTGGACGGCGACGCGGGTGGAGGTGCCGCCCGCGTCGACACCGGCGACGAGCATCAGCGCACCAGCCGCGCGGCGCCGGGCGCGAGGACGAACGTGGCGCCGATGGGCTCGTAGGACCCGGTGGCGGGGTCGAATGCGGCGGCCGGGCGGGCGAGCGTCACCTCGGTGGGCCGGTCGTGGCGGGCGTTGCACACGAACAGGTGCCGCTCGCCGTACCGGCCGACCACGACGTCACCGGCCGGCACCGCGCCGTCGGCGGCCGGCGCCGCGCCACGTGGCACCGGGCCGGTGTGCCCGGCCGACCGCCACGGCAGCCGCGCCAGCTCCTCCCCCACCGGCCGCAGCCAGCCGGTGTTGAGGTCGCGCACGATCCCGTAGCGCTCGGTGGACTGCCCGCCGTCGACGAGGGCCGGCTGGAAGCCCTCGCCGCGCGCCGGATCGGGCGTCCAGTAGGTGAAGTACTGGATGCCGGTGTAGCCGTAGGCCAGCGCGGTGTTGACCTGCCAGGCCAGCTCGGCGGCCGTCGGCGTACGGTGCCCGTCGTAGGCGAGCGTCTGGACGTACATCCACGCGGGCAGGCCGGCCCGTCGCGCGTGCGCGCGGATCAGCGCCAGGTCGGCGAAGTAGCCCTCGTCCTCGCCGGCGGACAGGAACGGATAGCGGTCGAAGGAGACCACGTCGGGACGGACGGTGTCGACGAAGCCGCCGACGTAGGAGTCGTAGGACCCGGTGACGTGGCTGGGGAACAGGTTGACGTAGGCCAGGTGCCCGCGGGCGCGCACGGCCGAGACCCCGGCCGCCAGGCGCGGGAAACGCTCGGGCAGCGGTTCGTCCATGAGGCTGATGCCCCGGAACGACGGGTGCCCCGCGTAGTCGTCGATCACCCGGCCGATCAGCGCCCTGGTCTGCTCCTCGCCGGGGTCCAGGTCGCGCATGAGCACCTCGACCCGCGGGTCGGAGGCCACGAGCACGCCGAGGCCGGTCTCGTCCGCGCAGGCCAGGGCGTGCCGCAGGATGACCGTGTCATTGAGGTAGTTGCCGGTGATGACCAGGTCGATACCCGCGTCGGCGATCTCGCGGTACCTGGCCACGGTCGTCTCGTGCGGAGGCGGCGGCCAGAACGCGGCGATCGTGAGGCTCACAGCGCACCGGTCCTAATCCGCCCCGCGTAGCGCGCGGCCAACGCGTCGTTGTGCGCGTCGGCGCCCGGGATGTTGGCGGACAAGTAGGTGGGCGGGACGGTGCCGGCCGCGCCGATCAGGCCGATCGCCTCGGCGACCATGAGCTGGACGGCGGTGGCCGAGGTGATCGAGGAGATGCCGCACACCGGCCCGTGCTCGGCCTCCAGGACGGCGTCGCCGTACGGGGCGAGGTTGTCGATCACGACGTCGGCCAGCTCGAACAGCCGCTCGCCCGAGGGGTGGCGGGAGGTGATGGCGGTGGTGTGCGCCAGGGAGGTGATCGCGATCAGCGGCAGCGAGCGCTGCTTGACCAGCCTGGCCATCTCCACGGTGGAGCCGTTGCCGCCGGAGTTGGAGGCGATCACGAAGACGTCGGCCGGCTCGATCCTGTGCAGGGCGAGCACCTGGTGGGCGGTGTGCGGGTCGCGCTCGGCCAGCGGGTCGAACTCCTTCGGGGAGGCCGTGCCCAGCACCACGGGGTCGCGCAGGGTCAGCCGGTTGGTCGGGATGAGACCACCGGCCCGGCCGGCCACCTCCAGCGCCACGGCCTCTGAATGGCCGGTGCCGTAGGCGTGGACGACGCCTCCGGCCCGCACCGCCCCGGCGATCAGCGCCCCCGCCCGCCTGATGGCGGGCAGCTGGCTCCTCGTCAGCTCGTCCAGGCGCCGGCGCGCCTCGTCGGCGAAGGCCATCACAAGATCCATGAAGGGTTCCTCAACGGTTCATGCCGGCGGTCAGGCCGGCGACGATCTGGCGCGTGGCGATGACGAACAGCACGACCAGGGGGATCGTCGTCATCACCAGTCCGGCGAAGAGCGTTCCCCAGTCGTTCTGGAACTCGCCGAAGAAGTGGGTGAGCCCGACCGGCAGCGTCAGCCTGCTCTCGTCGCGCATCAGGACCAGAGGGTAGAAGAAGTCATTCCACAGCGGCACGAACTGGAAGACGACCACGGTGGCGACGGCCGGCCGTACCAGCGGCAGCATCACGTGCCAGAAGGTCGCCAGCGGGCCGGCGCCGTCCAGCGCGGCGGCCTCGTCCAGCTCGTGGGGCAGCTGGCGGAAGAACGCCGTCAGCACGAAGACGTTGAACGGGATCGAACCGGCCGCGTAGACGAGGATCAGCCCCAGCAGCGTGTCGACCAGGCCCATGCTCTCCATCAGGTAGAACAGCGGCAGCACGCCGAGGTGCGCGGGCAGCGTCATGCCGGAGATGAAGTAGGCGGTGAACAGGCCGCGCCCGCCGAAACGGCCGCGGCCCAGCGGGTAGGCCGCCAGCAGCGACACCGCGGCGCCCAGCAGCACCGCGCAGACCACGACGATCACCGAGTTGCCGACGTAGGTGGAGAAGGAGGCCTCGGTCCACGCCTTGGCGTAGTTGCCGAACCACGATCCGCCCGGCAGGCCGAGCGGGTCGTCGAAGATCTCGCCGGTGGGCCGGAACGAGCTCAGCACCATGACGATCAGGGGCGTCATGGAGAAGACGGCGTAGCCCCACAGCAGCAGCCTGATCCACAGGCCCTGTGCCCTGGTCATGCCTTCCTCCTCAGCACCCGCTCGAGCAGCAGGGTCGAGCCGAAGACGAAGGTGAACATGAACACCGCCAGCGCCGAGGAGGTGCCCAGCGCGTTGACGTCGCCCGAGGCGAAGGCGGCCCGGTAGAACAGCAGGCCGAGCACGTCGGTCGCGCCCGCCGGGGCGCCGTTCGAGCCGCCGAGGGCGTAGACGAGCGCGAAGGTGTTCATGCTGCCGATGAAGCTCAGGATCGTGACGGTGCCCATCGCGGGGCGCAGCAGCGGCAGCGTGATCCGCCGGAACACCTGCCACGAGCCGGCCCCGTCGGTCCTGGCGGCCTCGCCGTACTCCTGGGGGATGCCGCCGAGCGCGGCACTGAACAGCAGCATCGGGAAGCCGACCCACTGCCAGGTGGTGATCAGGATGACGGTGGGCAGCGCCGTGGCGGGGTCGCCCAGCCACGGGACGGCCAGCTGCTCCAGTCCCGCCCCGCGCAGCAGCGAGTTCACCGGCCCGAAGGTCGGGCTGAGCAGCAGCGTCCAGAGGTAGCCGATGACCAGCGGGTTGACCAGGTACGGCAGCGCGAACATGGTCTGCAGCGCGCGCTTGCCCCGCCGTACCCGCGACAGGGCGAGGGCGAAGGCCAGGCCGAGCGTGTTCTGGACGAGCACGCTGCCCGCGAACAGCAGGGCGTTGTGGCCGAGCGCGGGCAGGAGCTGGTCGAGGAAGGAGCCGGACAGCAGCCCCGCGTAGTTGGCCAGGCCGGCGAAGCCGTCGCGCAGCGTGCCCTTCCAGGTGAACACGCTGTAGCTGAGGGCGGTGAACAGCGGGTAGACGACGAAGAGGGAGTAGAGGAGGAGGGCGGGGACCAGGAACAGGTACGACGATCCCCGCCGCGGGCCTACAGCCATGTGGACACGCTCTTGTCGAGCTGCTCGGCCGCCTCCCGGGCGGTGATGCGGCCCAGCAGCATCTCCTGCAGCGACTTGGAGAAGACGACCTGCGAGGAGGGGTTGCCGTAGGCGAACTCGTTCATGAAGTAGGCGGCCCCCTGCTGCTCGAAGGTGGTGGCGACCTGCTTGAGCAGGGCGTCCTTCGGGGTGACGCCGGGGACCGCGGAGAAGATGCGCAGGGTGTCGGTGAAGAGCTGGCCGTAGTCCTTGGAGGCCAGCCAGGCGGCGAACTTCAGCGCCTCGGCCCTGTTCCTGCTCTTGGCGTTGATGCCGTACGAGCCGTCGGTGAAGCCCGGCATCAGGCCCGGCCCGTTCGGCGCGGGCGGCGTGAAGACGCCCAACTCGATGTCCTTGGCGTGCTGGCCGAAGAAGTTCAGCTCCCACAGGCCGCCGGGGAACATGGCGGCCTTGCCCGAGGAGAACAGGATCTGGGCGTCGGTGTAGGACACGCCGGCCACGTCGTCGGGGAAGTACGGCTTGAGCTTGTTGAGCTGGTCGATGCCCTCGACGAACGCGGGGTCGGCGAACTTCTTCTCCTTGGCCTTGACCGCCTTCAGGAAGTCGTCGCCGCCCCAGTGGGCGGTGCCGAAGATGCCGGCCACGACGGGCAGCATCCAGTCGTCCTTGCCGCCGAAGGCGAACGGCACGATCTTGGCGGCCTTCAGCTTCCCGGCCGCGGCGATCATCTCGTCCCACGTCCGGGGCGGGGAGATGCCGTGGTCGGCGAAGATCTTCTTGTTGTAGATGACCTGCAGCGTCTGCACGGCGAACGGCACGCCGTACACCTTGCCGTCCTTGTCGCCCTTGGCGGCGCGCAGCACCTTCTCGTCGTAGGCGGCCAGCCCCGGCACGTCCTTGACGTCGAGCGGCAGCAGGCGGCCGGCCTCGACGAGGGGCTGCAGGTTGGCTCCGGCGCGCAGCCAGGCCAGGTCGGGTCCGCTGTCCCCGGCCAGGCCGGTCGACAGGATGGTGTCGTACTCGGTGGCGGTGGTGAAGGAACGGGCGTCGACGTCGACGCCGGGGTGGAGTTTCTCGTACTCGGTGAACATCTTGTCGTAGTCGGCGTCCGGTCCCCACCCCCAGACCGACAGGGTGACCTTGCCGCCGGGCGCGGTGGAGGTCGAAGGGGAGGTCGAGGTGGAGGTCGAGGGGGCGCAGGCGGTGGCGGACAGGAGGGTGAGGGACAGCAGGACGGCGGCCGTGCGGGGGGCCAGGCGCATGGGGGGCTCCTGAGTCAGCGTTGGGGCAGGCGATGCTTGGCGACCGCGTCCGTCGCCGCGGTCAGCAGCTGGTTGCTGGTCTCGTGGGTGCGCTGGACGACGCCGATGTACAGGCAGTCGAGGACCAGCATCTGGGTGTGGCGGGCGGCCACGCCGCCGGCGCGGAAGGGGGTGTCCTGCGCCGCGGTCGTCAGCACGATGTCGGCGGCCTCGGCCAGCGGGCTGCGCGGGAAGTTGGTGACCGCGACGGTGGTGGCGCCGCGCTGTCTGGCGATGGCCAGCGGTTCGACGACCTCCGCCGTGGTGCCGGAGTGGGAGATGCCGATGGCCACGTCGCGGTGGTCGCGCGCGTTGGCGCTGCAGACGGCGCTGTGCACGTCGGTCCACAGCGCGCACGGCCGGCCGATCGCGTGCAGCCTGAGGTGCAGGTCCATGGCCACTCCCGCGCTGCCGGAGACGGCGAAGAAGTCGATGAACCTGGCCCGTACGAGGGCGGAGACCGCCCGTTCCACGGCGGTGACGTCGAGCTGCGCGGCGGTCTCCTCCATCGCGCGCATGTCGCTGGCCAGCAGGCTGCGCAGCACCATGCTGAGCGGGTCGTCAGGGGAGAAGGCGATGACGCTGTCACGCGGGCTGGCGTTGGTACGGCCGAGCTCGGCGGCCAGCGCCAGCCTGAGCTCGGGGTAGCCGGCCAGGCCCAGCTCGCGGCAGAAGCGGGTGATCGTGGTCAGTGAGGTGGCGCAGCGTTCGGCCAGCTCGGTGATGGTGGAGGCGGCCACGGCGGCGGGCTCGGCGAGGATCGTCTCGGCGATGCGCTGGTGTGCGGCGGTGAGGGTGGGCGCCACTCCCCTGATCCGGGCCAGGATCCCGGTGGCGGTAGGTGAATTATTCTCCGTGGACGTGGCCATGGGAGGAAATTTCCCGTACTGACTGTCGTAATGTCAAGAGTTCACCTCGATGCCTCGGCGTATCCACCCGCATGATGTGAATAATTCCCTTCGACGATCTCTTGTCAAGAGAGTCTTTACTTCGCCCTGAATGCGTGTCTACGCTCGCCCCGACCAAGCCCTGAAGGGACGCACATGCGCAATCTCTTAGCCGCGCTGGTGCTGGGCGGCGCCACCCTGCTGCCCGCCCACGCCGACACGGTCGACATCCAGCTGCTCGGCATCAACGACTTCCACTCCGCCCTGCCCACGAGCTTCGCCATGACCCCGGACGGCCCCGTCGAGGCGGGCGGCGCCGAATACCTCGCCGCCCATCTCGACCGGCTCCAGCGGGACAACCCCCAGGGCACGCTGCGGCTGTCCGCGGGCGACAACATCTCCTCCAGCACGCTGGCCGCCACCGCGCTGCACGACGAACCCGGCATCGAGGCGCTGTCCATGATGCGCCTGGACGCCTCCAGCGTGGGCAACCACGAGTTCGACGAAGGACTGGCTGAGCTGCGCAGGATGGAGGAGGGCGGCTGCCACCCCATCGACGGCTGCGCCCTGCCCGGCTTCAAGGGCGCCGCCTTCCCCTACCTGGGCGCCAACATCGTCGACACCACCACCGGCAAGCCCGCCTTCCTCCCCTACGTCGTCAAGGAGGTCAAGGGCGTCAAGGTCGGCGTCATCGGCGTCAGCTACACCAACACGCTCAAGGAGGCCCCGGGCCCCACCGCGCCGCTCGAGGCCCGCGACGAGGCCACCGCCGTCAACGCCTACACGGCCGAGCTCAAGGCCAAGGGCGTGCGCACCATCGTCGTCGTGATCCATCAGGGCGGCGGGCAGACCGGCGGCGGCCTGCCCAACCAGTGCAACAACCTGGTCGGGCCGATCAAGGACATCGTGCAGAGGTTCGACCCCGAGGTCGACGCGGTGATCTCCGGACACACCCACAACGCCTACAACTGCGTGGTCAACGGGATCCCCGTCACCCAGACCTCCGGCCACAGCCGCGAGGTCACCCGCATCGTCCTCACCGTCGACCGCGCCACCGGCGACCCCACCGCCGCCAAGGCCGACAACATCACCGTCACCCACGACATCAAGCCCGACCAGCGCATCGCCGAACTGCGCCGCAAGAGCGACGAGCATGCCCACCGCCTGCTGGACCGCCCCGTCGGCATGCTCCACCGCGACCTGACCGCGGTCAGGAACGCCGCCGGCGAGTCCACCCTCGGCCACGCCCTGGCCGACGCCCGCCTGCACGCCACCTCCTCCCCCGACACCGGCGGCGCCCAGATCGCCGTCCAGCCCCCGTACGGCGGCGGCATCGCCGGCGACCTGTGGGTCTCGCCGATCGGCAACGACATGCCCAACCTCGTCACCCACGGCGAGGCACTGCGCGTGCAGCCGTTCAGCAACATGCTGGTCACCATGACGCTGACCGGCGCCCAGGTGGAGCGGCTGCTCGAACAGCAGTGGTGCGGCCAGGGCACCCAGCGCGTGCTGGGCGTCTCCCAGGGCCTCACCTACACCTACGACAACGCCAAGCCCGCCTGCGACAGGATCGACCCGGCCTCGATCAGGCTCAACGGCACCGTCATCGATCCGGCGGGCAGGTACCGGCTGACCGCCAACTCCTTCATCGCCTCCGGCGGCGACGGGTTCACGGTGCTGACCGAGGGCACCGAACGGGTCGAGAAGGTCCGCGACATCGAGGCCTTCGAGTCCTACATCCGGGCCGTCAGCCCGCTCCAGCCGCCCGCGCTGGGCCGCGTCACGCGGGTCAACTGACCCTCGGGACGGCCGCGCCGTGGCCGGACGCCACGGCCGGCCGTTCCTTCGTTCCCTGGTCGCGCTACAGGCCCCGGTATCCGGGATGGACGCCGGGGGTGAGCCCCTGCTGGGCCGCGACGGCCTCGAGCATGGCGGTCAGCGCGGCGCGCTGGTCGTGGTCGAGGGCCGCCAGCAGGTCGTCCTGGTGCGCGGCGCCCAGCTCGCGGACGGCCCCCATCAGCCGCAGCCCCTCACCGGTCAGGTGCAGGGCGTAGTTGCGCCGGTCGGCGGGGTTGCGCCGCCGTTCGACCAGCCCCTTGCCCTCCAGGGCGTCCAGCAGCGTGACCACCCTGCTGGGCACGACGCCCAGCTCCTCGGCCAGGGACTGCTGGCTGCGGCCCGGCGCCGTGATGATCATGCGGAGCAGGCCGATGTCGGCCGGGACCACGCCCAGCTCGGCCACGCGCTCGGCGAACCGCCTGGCGGCGTGCGCGCCCACCTGGGCCAGGAGGAACGCCGCGCCGGACGGCGGCCTGTCGTCAGCGGTCGGCATGACGAACACGATAGCGCGTCACGAAAATAGTTCTGTGCTATAAACGATTCATCTAAGAGAACGGATTCGTGACATGACCTTCCCCACGCCCGAACGGCTCATCCGCTTCCAGCACCCCGAGAAGGTGCTCGGCTACCTCGGCCCGCTCGACGAGGACCGCCTCGGCCCGCTGTTCGGGCTGCCGGCCGAGCGCTTCGGCGCGATCCGCCGTGAGCACGCCGCGCACGCCCGGCGGCTCGCCGAAGACCTGCTCGCCGACGACGACTTCGCCGCCGCCGTCGACCGGCTGCCCTTCGCCGCCGGCCAGCGGGTGGTGGCCGTCGGCGAGAGCACCACCGCCGACCTGCTGTCCTGGTTCGAGATCCTGCGTCACCTGCTCGACCTGCGCCGCCCCGGCCACGGCAGCACGCTGGTCAACCTGGCCGTCTCCGGCCAGAGCACCACGCAGGCGCTGGGCACCCTGCCCGCGCTGGCCGCCCAGCGGCCCGACTGGGTGCTGTGCATGCTGGGCGGCAACGACGCCATGCGCGTCGGCGGCACGAAGGACACCCAGGTCAGCCTCCTCGAGACCGAACGCAACCTGCGCCTGCTCCGCCAGGCGGCCCCGGCCGCCACATGGCTCTGGCTGGCGCCCACGTCGGTGGACGAGGCTCGCGTCACCGCCTACCAGCCGTTCCAGCGGGCACGTCTGAGCTGGGCCAACGAGGACCTGCGGGCGATCGGCGAGGTGCTGGCCGCCATGCCCGAGCAGGTGGTGAGCCTGGCCGAGCCGGACCACGAGGACGACGGACTGCACCTGTCGCCGGCAGGCCAGCGAGCGCTGGCCGCCGCGTTCGTCGCGAGCCTGGCATGAGGATCCTGCTGTTCGGGGCGAGCGGCGGCACCGGCGCGCAGGTCCTGCGGCAGGCGACCGAGGCCGGGCACGAGGTCACGGTCGTCGCCCGCGACCCGGCCTCGGTACGGCACGACACCGTGGTGGCCGCCGACGTCCTCCGGCCGGAGACCTGGCGGGCGAGCCTGGACGGGCAGGAGGCCGTCGTGTCCTGCCTCGGCACCAGGGACCGCCGCCGCCCGACCACGGTCTACTCCGAAGGCACCGCCAACATCCTGGAGGCGATGGGCGAGTACGGCGTGCGCCGCCTGCTGTGCCTGTCGTCGGCCGGACTGGACATCCCGCCGGACCTGCCGCTGCCGCAACGGCTGGTCGTCAAGCACGTCATCCAGCGGCTGTACCGGTACGCCTACGCGGACATGGCCGAGATGGAGCGTCTGGTGAAGGACAGCGCCGCCGACTGGACGATCGTCCGGCCGCCGATGCTGACCGACGGGCCCGCCACCGGCGCCTACCGCTTCTCGACCGACGGCGGGCTGACCGCGGCCAGGAGCGTGTCCAGGGCCGACCTGGCCCACTTCCTGCTGCACCACCTGGACGACGCCGCGTGTGTACGCCGCGTCGTGGACATCTCCTCGTGAGCCGTCTACCACGACGGGCGTACCCCGGCCGCCTCTCCCGGGCGGATGCCCCGGGGGGCGGCCGCGGCGAGGCTGGATCCATGTCCAACCCTCAGCGCTTCGGCTACGGCGTGGCCGCGCTCCTGCTGGCCAGCAGCGCCTTCCACCTGCTGGTGTACGCCGTCGACGGCGGCGGATGGGGCGGCCCGGTGTCGTGGCGCAAGCCCATCCTGTTCGGCTTCTCCTTCGGGGTGACGCTGATCAGCCTGGTCTGGATCGCCGGACGGTCGGGGCTGAGCCCCAGGGCGAGCCGGCTGCTCGTCGGCACGCTCGCCGTGGCCAGCCTCGTCGAGACCGCGCTCATCGATCTCCAGCGCTGGCGCGGCGTGCCCTCGCACCTCAACTTCACCACCCCCTTCGACGCGACCGTCTCGGCCGCGCTGGCCGCCTTCGCGATCGTGGGCCTGATCCCGTCGATCATCGTGATCATCGTGGTGGCCTGGCGGCGCTTCGACGGGCCGCCGAGCATGCGGCTGGCGGTGCGGGCCGGACTGGCGGTGCTGTCGCTGACGCTGGTCTCGGGGGCGGCGCTCATCGCCAACGGCCGGGCCATCGGACTGCCGCCCCAGGCCACCGACCTGTCGATCTTCGGGGCGGCGGGGCAGCTCAAGGTGCCGCACGCGGTGACGCTTCACGCGGTGCAGGTGCTGCAGGTGCTGGCCTGGCTGCTCACCCTGACCGCCTGGAGCGAGGCGGCCAGGGTGCGTCTGGTGGCGGTGGTGGCCGCGGGCTACGGCGGGGTGGTGCTGGTCTCCGTGCTGCAGGCGGCCGCCGGGCTGGCCCCGGCCGACCTGACGGTGGCCTCCGGCGTCCTGCTGGTGGCCGCGCTCGCGGCCATGGCCGGCGCGGGGACCGCCACGCTCGCCCGCCTGCGCCCGCCTGGCCGGTAATCCGGTCGGCGGGACCGGGCTGTTCAGCGCACCGGTTCGCCGACGCCCAGCAGGTTCCCCTCGCTGTCACGGAACCAGGCTCCGCGTTCGCCGCGCGCGCCCTTGCTCGGATAGTTCCCGTCGATCTCCGCGATCCCGTCCCTTGTCCGGAACCCGGGGACGTCGACCTCTTCGAACACCACGCCGCGCCGTCTGAGTTCCGAGACCGCTGCCTCGATGTCGTCGACCTCCCAGGCCATCTGGGTGAAGGTGCCCGGCGAGGATCCCGTCGACTGGAACACGACGAACTCCGCGCCTTCACACCGGTAGAGCAGCCCCCCGGGCCGTTCGTCGACGGGCTCCAGACCGAGCCGCTCGGAATAGAACCGCCGCGCCCGGTCCAGGTCCTGGGCCGGAAGCCTGGTCGCCACGCGTGCCCGGGACAGCACGTTCCTGTCATCCGCGTTCATGTCTCCACTGTTCCACGGGCGGCGCCCGGAGGAGTGGAGGCGTCCCGCCGTCGCGGCGTGGGCATGGCGTGCCGAGAAGCTCAGCAGGCGATCACCTCGAGCGGGATGTCGAGAACCCGTCGGCGGCTCCGACGAGTGCGTGAGAGACACCCGACGACAGGAGTTGCACAGATGGGCAAGGTCACCTCTGACATGGCGATGTCCGTGGACGGTTACGTCGCGGGCCCGAACCAGAGCCTGGACAACCCGTTCGGCGAAGGGGTCGAGGAGCGCCTGCACCGGTGGATGTTCGAGGAGCCCGAGGCGCACGCCGAGGTCATCGAGGCCATCACGGCGGCGGGCGCCTACATCATGGGCCGCAACATGTTCGGGCCCGGCCGGGGCGACTGGGACCTGGACTGGAAGGGCTGGTGGGGTGACGAGCCGCCGTACCACGGCCCGGTGTTCGTCCTCACCAACCACCCGCGCGAGCCCCTGGAGATGAAGGGTGGCACGACCTTCACCTTCGTGACCGACGGGATCGAGCCGGCGCTGGCCATGGCGCGCGCGGCCGCGGGCGACGCCGACGTCGCGATCGCGGGTGGCGCCCACACGGTCAACCAGTACCTCGCGGCGGGCCTGATCGACGAGCTGCGCCTGCACATCGCGCCGGTGATCCTCGGCGCCGGCGAGCGCCTGCTCGAGGGCGCAGGGAGCGTCGACCTCGAACCCGTCCACGTCTCGGGCACCGGCCTGGTCACCCACGTGACCTACCGGGTGGTGCGCGGCTGAGCGCGTGACCACGGAGAGGCGGGGCCGGTCCTGCTCCCCGCCTCTCCACGTACGGCCGGCGCACAACGCCGGCGTCCGTCCACGGGGGGTCAACATTCGGCCACCAGTTGCTCCGGCCTCTTGACCGGCCAAGAAAAGCGACGGAGAGGATGAGAAGGTGACACTCTGGACGCCGGACCCGACCTTCTATCCGTCGCCGCGCGACGCCGCGGCCGCGCCGGCCGAGCGGTACGCCTACGTCGCCGCCTTCGACCGTCAGGCGGCCAGACCCGACGCGATGGCCGTCATCGACGTCGACCCCGACTCCCCGGGGTACGGCGGCGTGGCCGGCTGGACGGACCTGCCGTACACGGGCGACGAGCTGCATCACTTCGGGTGGAACGCCTGCAGCAGCGCGCTGTGCCCCAACGCGCCGCACCCGCACGTCGAGCGCCGCTACCTCGTCGTGCCCGGCCTGCGCTCCTCACGCATCTACATCCTGGACACCAAGGACCGCGTCAGCCCCGAGGTGGTCAAGGTGATCGAGCCGGAGGAACTGGCCGCGGGGGCCGGGTACTCCCGGCCGCACACCGTGCACTGCGGGCCCGAGGGCCTCTACGTCTCCGCGCTCGGCGGGGCGAACGGCGAGGAGGGCCCCGGCGGCATCGCCGTCCTCGACCACCAGACGTTCGAGGTACGCGGCCGCTGGGAGGCCGACAGGGGCCCGCAGCACCTCGCCTACGACTTCTGGTGGCACATCAACCACGACGTACTGATCAGCTCGGAGTGGGGCACCCCCTCCATGATCGAGAACGGCGTCGTCGGCGAGCTGCTGCTCGGCCGGAAGTACGGTCACCACGTGCACTTCTGGGACCTGCGCAAGCGCCGCCACCTCCAGGCGGTCGACCTCGGCGACCAGTACCAGATGACCCTCGAACTGCGCCCGGCCCACGACCCGCGACGGACCTACGGCTTCGTCGGCGTGGTCGTCAGCGTCGAGGACCTGTCGGCCTCGGTGTGGACGTGGTTCCAGGAGGACGGCCGCTGGCAGGTGCGCAAGGTGATCGACATCCCCGCCGAGCCGGCCGACCCGGCGGACCTGCCGGACCTGCTCAAGCCGTTCGGGGCGGTGCCGCCGCTGGTCACCGACATCGACCTGGCCGTGGACGACCAGCGGCTGTACGTCTCCTGCTGGGGCACGGGCGAGCTCAAGCAGTACGACGTCAGCGACCCGTTGCACCCGGTGGAGACCGGCTCGCTGCGGATCGGCGGGATCGTGCGCGGCGACCCGCACCCCGCACTGGACGAACGCCTGCGTGGCGGCCCCCAGATGGTGGAGGTCAGCAGGGACGCCCGGCGCGTCTACGTGACCAACTCCCTGTACGGCGCCTGGGACGACCAGTTCTACCCCGAGGGCGTCGGCGCCTGGATGGCCAAGATCGACGCCGAGTCGTTCACGTTCGACAAGAGCTTCTTCCCGCACGGCGACGACTTCCGCGGCCTGCGCCCGCACCAGGTCAGGCTGCAGGGCGGGGACGCCTCCTCGGACTCCTACTGCTACCCGTGACGCTCGCGGCCGCCCTGCTGCTCGGGGCCCTGCACGGGCTGAATCCGGCCATGGGCTGGCTGTTCGCCGTGGCCCGCGGGCTGCAGGAACGCAGCAGGGCCAAGCTGCTCGCCTCGCTTCCGGCGATCGCCGCCGGGCACCTGGCCGCCGTCGGGCTGGTCGCCGCGGTCATCGTGGTGACCGGCTCGCTCGCCACGGGCCGGGTGGTGGCGCTGGTGGGCGGGACGGTGCTGGTCGGGTTCGGGCTGTGGCGGCTGCTGTCCAGGCGGCACTTCCGCTGGGTGGGCATGCGGCTGTCGCTGCCGCAGCTGGCCGCCTGGTCCTTTCTCATGTCGTCGGCGCACGGCGCCGGGCTGATGCTCATCCCGCTGTTCGCCGGGGTGAACGCCGCCCACGCGGGGCACGCCGGGCACGCCGGGCACGCCATGGGCGGCAGCATGGCCATCGCGCTGGCCCACACGCTGGCCATGTTCGTGGTCGCGGGCGTGGTGGCCGTGATCGTCTACGAGGTCGCCGGGCTGACCATCCTGCGCCGCGCCTGGTTCAACGTGGACCGCATGTGGGCGGCCGCGCTCATCGCGGCCGGCGTGATCACCCTGGTCCAGGCCTGATCGCGGGCGCGTCGGCGGCGGGCCGGAACGCTCTGACTCATCCCTTAACTCCCGCACCGCCGCTCTGATACGATCTTGACCCACTTCACTGGCTGGAGACTTCGTGACCGAAGCGGTGGCCCTCTTAGCTGAGGACCCACGAGTGGTCGGGCCCTACCGCCTGGAAGGGCGGCTCGGGCTGGGCGGGCAGGGCACCGTCTACATGGGGCGGGACGGCGACGGCGGGCTCGCGGCGATCAAGCTCCTGCATCCGCACCTGATGGCCGACCCGCGGGAGCGACAGCTCTTCCTGCGCGAGGTGGAGACGGCCAAGCGGGTCGCGCCCTTCTGCACGGCCCAGGTGCTCGACCTCGGGTTCGTCGGCGACCGGCCGTACATCGTCAGCGAGTACGTCGACGGGCCGTCGCTGCAGAACGCCGTGCGGGACAACGGGCCGCGCGGAGCGGCCGCCCTGCAACGGCTGGCGGTCAACACGGCGACCGCCCTGGCGGCCATCCACGAGGCCGGGGTGGTGCACCGCGACTTCAAGCCCGGCAACGTGCTGCTCGGGCCCGACGGGCCGGTCGTCATCGACTTCGGCATCGCGCGGGCGCTGGACCTCAGCCAGTCGGTCATCAGCAGCCGGCCCATCGGCAGCCCCGCCTACATGGCGCCCGAGCAGATCGCCGGCGGCGACGTCGGGCCCGCGGCCGACGTGTTCGCCTGGGGCGCGACCATGGTCTACGCGGCCACCGGGGAGCGTGCCTTCGCCGGCGACTCGATCCCCGGGATCCTGCACGGCATCCTGCAGGGCGAGCCGGACCTCGGCGGGCTGGAGGGCGCGCTGCGGGAACTGCTGCGCGAGTGCCTGGACAAGGACCCGGCCCGGCGGCCCACCATCGTCCAGGTGATCGAACGCCTGCGCGCGCTGCCCGCCCCCGCCTGGCATGCCGCCCGCGGCGCCCGCTCGGGCGGCTTCGCCGTTCCCGACGTGCCCGGCGTCGGCTCCGGCGCCCCGACCGCTCCCGGTACCGCCGTCGCGGGCGGTCCTGCCGTACCCGCTCGGAAGGCGCGGCGCGGCCTGGTCCTCGGTACGGCGGGCGCGGGCGTGCTCGTCGCCGCGGCCGCCGCCTACTTCGCCCTGGCGCCCAGCGCCTCCGGCAACCACGCCGGGCAGGCGAGCCAGGCGGCGACCGTACCGGCCGTGGCGCTGCCGTCGTCTTCCGTGGTGCCCGTCGAGCCTTCTCCCAGCGCGCCCGAGACGCCGACCCTGGATGACACGCCCACTCCGAAGGCGACCAAGCGGTCGCAGGCGGCCAAGGCGGTGCCCCGTGCGAGCGCCGCCCCGCAGGAGGCGCCCCGGCAGACCCGCAAGACCACCACGACCTCCGACGCGCCCACCACCACACGCACCACGAAGCCGACCCGCAAGCCCGTGACCGCGCCGATCGGGACCACGCCGCCGCGCGACGACGACCCGCCCCCGCCACCGCACAGCGACCCGCCCGCGCCCGCCCAAGGCTCGATCACCTTCAACGACGCCAGCGCGTACTGCGCGGCGCAGGGCCAGAGCATGGCCGGCGGCACCTGGGACAACCTGTGGTGCTTCGGCGGCGCCGGGGCGCGCATCAGCGCGACCACGGTGTGCCAGTGGAAGTACCAGGGCCGCGACGCGGTCGCCGAGCAGCCGCCCAACACGTGGTCGCAGGAGGTGACCTGCCGGCTGTCATGACCGCCCCGACCGGCCGCGACACCGCTCGTCCCGCGTCGTTCCGTCCCCTTCCCGCGAACGTCCCCTCGGCTGGAGACGGCGGTGACGAGCGGCGGGCCCGCGTCCAGGTAACACCAACAGCTGTTCCGTTGTCCTCCAACTTGGCGTACGGCCCTCGCGTTCGGGTACCGGGGAGCGCCAGGAAGGGAGTAGCCATGACATCGGACGCCATCAGCATGATCACCGCGGACCACCGCGACGTGGAGCGGCTTTTCGACCGGCTCAAGAAGGACACCGAGGACCGCCCCGCGCTGCTGGCCGAACTGGCCGCCAAGTTCGTCGCCCACTCCAGGGGCGAGGAGGAACTGATCTACCCGGAGATCGCCAAGACCGTTCCCAGCGAGAAGGACCAGGTGCGCGAAGGCGCGGAGGAACACCACGAGGCCGAGCGGATGCTGCTCAGCCTCCTGGACGTCGACCCGGACACGCCGAAGTTCGACACGCTCCTGGACCAGCTCGTCCAGGCGGTCAACCACCACGTCCAGGAGGAGGAGAGCGAGATCCTGCCGGCGCTCAGGAAGGCGGTTCCCCGCCGGCGGCTGGAGGAGCTCGGCCGGGCCTTCAGCGAGCGCAAGGCACAGGAGATCCAGCACGGTCTACCCGTGGGGAACGGCAGGAAGTCGGGCAAGCGGACCCGGGCCGGCGGAGGAGGATCCACGGGGATGAGCAAGGAGGAGCTGTACCACCGGGCCCAGGAGGCCAAGATTCCGGGCCGCTCGTCCATGACCAAGGAAGAGCTCACCAAAGCGCTGCAGAAGAGCGGGAAGGCCTGACGGGCCGGGAAAACCGTCCGGCAGGGGTCGCTCGTGACCCCTGCCGTCCAGCGGGGGGTCGCTCCTGACAGTGACACATGCGCGACGTGGCCACGCGCGCCCTGGTCCGGCGCTGAGCGGCGGGCTGCCGACCCACGCGGATGACGATCAGCCCCCGCCGGCGGGTCTCGTTCGGCTCGAAGGTGACGGGCGCCCGCGCCAGTCGGAAGGGAGGATGAACTCCCACCCGGGTTGCCAGCGAGGCGCCGCCTCGACGAGCGCCGTCAGGTCGGCGCCGCCCAGCAGGCACTCCAGCGCCCAGCGGTTGGCGGAGTGCGCGATCACGAGGACCCGGCCCCCGTCCCGGCGGGCGAGCAGGTCGTCCAGGAAGTCGGCTGTCGCGGCGAGCACGCCGCGGTAGCTCTGCCCACCAGGAAAGGGCACGTCGACGTGCCGCGCCCGCAAGGGGGCGACGAGCGCCATGGGACGGGCCGCTTGCCAAGGCACAGCCTGACAACCTACTATGACAGTTAGTTGAGAAGGACCGATCGGGTGCGACAGGCGCGGGAGCCCCGACTCGAGCATGCCCGGCATCTTCCCCGTGGATGCTGGGCATCCCCCTGTTCCCGCTCGGCGCGGACCGCCGGCGGCCGCCACCGAGCCATCGACCCGCGATGTCCTGTCCGACGATACGGGCTCGTAGATCCGCCGGCTCTCAGGCCTGGTAGACGGGGTAGCCGTAGCCGACGACCTGCGAGGCGGCCCTGATCCGCTGCTCCACCCTGCCGTTGCCGGTGTTGCCTTCGATCGTGGTGATGGTGCCGTCCCCGTTGTCCTTCTTGACCAGGCCCATGTGGTCGATGCCGCTGACGCTCTTGCTGCCGCTCCACGAGAAGTACACGACGGCGCCCGGCTTGGCGGCGGTTCCCCAACGCCGGTTGTTCTTGAACCACTGGGCCCAGGTGACGGTGTAGGCGTCCCAGCCGACCGTGGGCCTGGCGCCGGCCTTCTCGCCGACCCAGGCCACGAACATGGCGCACCACGGCGCGTTGGTGTAGGCGCGCAGGCTGCCCCCGTCGCGCTTCAGGGTCTCGCTCGCCCGCCGGGACGACATGTACCAGCGGTGGAAGGGGGTGCCGCCGCCGGAGGCGTTCTCCTTCACGCCGAGCTGTGACTCGGCCACCTTCAGCACCGCCGCGGCCGTCGCCGGGTTCCGCTTCTCGGCCGCCGGCGCCGGGACGGCGACGGGACGGGAGACCTGGGGGCGCACGTCGTTCGTGTGGCCGGCGAGGGCGGGACCGGCGCCCGCGATCGCGCTTGCCGCGACTGTCAGGCCCAGACCGATGCGGGACAGGTTCGCGGGCATACGGAAGTGAGAGAGGGCAGGCCTCGACATACTGGGGTTTGACTCCTTGTTTCATGCCGCCCACCGGGACGGGTTCGGGCATGGAAGTGCCCTACGGCGCTGTGTCGGTGCACGCGCCACCCTGGAGAGATGTGGGTTCCCGGCTCCGCGAGAGTGCGGACTCGGCGGCCGCGCCACGTCGGGCCTGAGGCTCCGACCGGTGGTCACGAATTCATCGGTATGCAGGCGGCAACCTGCCGCCTGGCGTCGCCCCAACGTAAGCGAACCGTATAGAGCGATGCAAGGCCGGGCCGCGAACGCCTCACGGAATCGCCTGCGCGACAGGCGTTCGCGAGGAAATTCTTTACCTTGGCGACGGCCGTCCCGCCTGGCCGGGCAACGGCCTTTCCGGCTGTTTCCAGGACCCGGTACGGCACGAGCGCGCCGTCGCCGCCGGGGACCCGCCTCACCGCCCACCCTGCCCCGGGCCACCCCGCGACAACCGGGCATAATCGGAGGAAACCCGCAGGTGGGAGGGGGTACGCATGATGCGCGGCCTGGGCGACCTGGAGTCCACGATCATGGAGCGCATGTGGTCCTACCGCAAGCCCGCGTCGGTCAGACAGGTGCTGGAGGACCTGCGCCAGGAGCGGGAGATCGCCTACACGACGGTCATGACCGTGATGGACAAACTCCATACCAAAGGGCTCCTCTCGCGGGAGCCCGTCGGCAAGGCCTACATCTACGCGGCGACCTCCTCCAAGGAGGCCTACACCGCAGACCGCATGCGTGAGTCGCTGGCGCGGAGCGGCAACCAGGCGGCCACGCTGGTGTACTTCCTGCAGCGGCTGACGCCGGAGGAGGCCGACGCCTTCGAGGCGGCGCTGCAGATCTTCCAGCCGAGGGACCGGCAATGACAACGGCCGTCCTGGCGGTGTACGCGATCGTCGCCGCCATCCTGCTGCCGCGGGTGGTGGGGCGCGCGCGCTGGGCCGACCGCGCCCCCAGTCTGGCGATCGCGCTGTGGCTGGCCGCCACCACGTCCGTGGTCGCCTCCGTCCTGCTGGCCGCGTTCGCGCTGGCGGTCCCCGCCTCCATGGTGGGCCAGAGTTTCGCCGCGGTCTTCGACCTCTGCGTCGCCCTGTTCGGGCAGCAGCCGGGCCTGACGTCGACGACCACCGGCATCGCGCTCCTCGTCGCGGGCGCCCTCGCCGTACGGATCACCTGCTGCGCCACCGCCGTCCAGGTCCGCGTACGGACCGAGCGGCAGCACCACGCGGCGATGCTGCGCCTGCTCGGCGAGCGCGACCGCTGGCGCGGCGCCATCGTGCTGGACTACGACGAGCGGCTCGCCTACTGCCTTCCCGGCAGGCCGGGCGAGGCCGTCATCACCACGGCCGCCCTGCGGGCGCTCACGCCGGGGCAGGCCGAGGCCGTGCTGGCACACGAGCGGGCGCACCTGCACGGGCGTCATCACCTGCTGCTCGCGGGGGCGGAGGCGCTGGCCAGGTCCTTCCCGCGCATTCCCTTGTTCGAGCGCACCAGGAGCGAGGTGGCCAGGCTGCTGGAACTGCTCGCCGACGACGTGGCCGCCCGCCGCCATCCGCGCATTCTCATCGCCACCGCGCTGGTGCAGCTGGCCACCGGGCGCGCGCCCGACTTCGCGCTGGGCGCGGGAGGCGACACCGCGGTGACGCGCGTGCGCCGCATGCTCACCCACCAGGCGCCGCTCACGGCCAGGGAACGGCTGGGCGGCCTGCTCGCGGTGGCGCTGCTGCTCACCGGGCCCGCGGCGGTCGCTCTCGCTCCCGGGTTCGGCGACTTCCTCACGCATCACTGCCACGAAATCCTTCTCGGCTGCTAGACCTACGATGACGCGTAGTAGGCTGCGGCCGTACGTCTGGGACATCAGCGAGGTCGTCATATGCATGGAACGCGTCTCCGGATCCGCGCCGCGGCGGTAGCCGCGGCGCTGGTCGCGGCCACCGCCGCCTGCGGCACCGGCAGCCAGGCACCGGGCAGGGACCCGGGTGTCGGCCACATCCACGGCCTGGGCGTCGATCCGGCCGACGGCGCCGTCTACGTCGCCGGCCACTACGGGCTGTTCCGCGTCAAGGACGGCCGGAGTGTCGAGCGGGTCGCCGGCCGCGTCCAGGACCACATGGGGTTCACGGTCGTGGGACCGAAGACGTTCCTGGCCAGCGGCCACCCGGGTGAGGAGGCGGCCGCCGCCTCGCCGCACCTCGGTCTCATCCGCACCACCGACGGCGGCCGGACCTGGGTGACGGTCTCGGAGGAGGGCACCGCGGACTTCCACGCGCTGGAGCAGTCCGGCGACACCCTGTACGGCTTCGACTCCCAGTCCGGGCAGCTGCGCCGCAGCGCCGACGGCGGCCAGAGCTGGACGCCCGGAGCCGAGGAACCCCTGATCGACCTCGCCGTGGACCGCGGCAAGGTCTACGCGACCACGCCCGAGGGGCTGAAGGTCAGCGAGAACGACGGCGCGGCCTTCGCGAAGGTGGCGAACGCGCCGCTGCTCAGCCACATCGCCGCCCCCGCCGCGAACACCCTCGTCGGGCCGGGCACCGACGGCCGCGTCCACACCAGCCGTGACGGCGGCAGGACATGGACGGCCGGCGGCGCGCTGCCGGGCGCCGTCAGCGCGTTCACGGCCGTCGACGCGCGGCGGCTGCTGGCCGCCACCGAGGACAACACCGTCCTGGAGTCGAAGGACGGCGGCCTGACCTTCTCCCCGATCTTCCGGCCCCCGACCGGCTGACCAGGAGGAGTCCCGGGGACGAGCCCTACACGGAACTCGCCGGCCGGTGGGCGCGCACGTAGTACAGCAGGGACGGCAGCGCGCCCTCCGACTCCACGTCGAAGCCCGCGTCGGGAACGAGCCTGCCGAGCAGGTCGCGGGGATCGTGCCGCATGGCGGGCCCGGACAGCATGCCCACGACCCGCCTGGCGAGGTGGTTGGCGGGCGGCCGGAACTCGGCGATGACCAGCCGTCCTCCCGGCCTCAGCACGCGGAACATCTGGCGCAGCGCCGCGGGGCGGTCGTCGGCCGGGATGTGGTGGACGGCCAGGCTGGAGACCACCGTGTCGAAGGAGCCGTCGGGGAACGGCAGGTCCTGGGCGGCTCCCACCACGTAGGCGCAGTTGCCCGGTGCGCGGCCGCGGGCGTAGTCGATCATCTCGGGTGCGAGGTCGATGCCGGTGACCTGTCCGGCAGGGGTGACGACCGGGGAGATGACCCGGCTCAGGTAGCCGGTGCCGCAGCCGACGTCGAGGACCCGGTCGCCCGCCCTCGGCCTGGCCAGGGCCGCGACGCGGGTGAACGCGGCCCTGCGGCCCCCGGCGAAACCGATCGTCGCGAACAGCTCGTAGGCGCGCGGATGGTCGATGGTGCCGCCCGCGTCGGCGTGCTCGGCGTGGTTGTGCAGCAGCTTCCCCAGCCCCATGGCTTACCCCCTTGATACTGAACACTCTGTTCGTTAACAAATCATGCGTTCACTATGGTGAGAGGGTCAACGACCAGATCGGGCGAGGTGTGCGGTCCTGAACAGGAACGGGAAAGTGTCCGGAGACCGGCGCGTACGGCGCACGCGGCGGGCCGTCCAGGACGCGCTCGTGGCGCTCATCCTGGAGAAGGGCTACAGCGCCGTGACGGTCACCGACATCATCGACCGTGCCGACGTCGGCAGGTCGACCTTCTACTCGCATTTCGCCGACAAGCAGGACGTGCTGGTCAGCAACATCGAGGAGCTCGGCTTCCTGCACCCTGACCACGCCGTCCGCGACGGGGAGCTGTTCGCGTTCAGCCTGCCGATGTTCGAGCACGTGCGGGAGCAGCGCTCACTGGTGCGGGCGCTGCTGGGACGGCGCAGCGGCGGCCCGGCGGAGGCGCACGGGGAGCGCCTGCTGGCCGCCGTCGTCAGGGACGAGCTCGTCGCCAGGGCGGGCGGGCCGGCGCCCTCCCTCGACCTGATGGTGATCTGCGTCGTCGGCGCGTTCCTGGGGCTGGTGCGGGCGTGGGTGGACGGCGAGATCTCCGCCACGCCCGCCGAGCTGGACGCCGCCTTCCGCGCGGCGACCGTTCCAGGCGTCCGGGCGGCGCTCGACCGGCTCTGACCTCGGCGAAGCCCCGCCGGCGACCACCCCGCGGCCGACCGGCGGGACGCGGCGCGCGGGAGGCCCGCGCCTCGCCCCTGGTAGGGCCAGCACTACCTCCGAGACGGTAGACCACCAGCTGGTGTCCGAAATGACCGGATCACTACGTTAGGTGGCGGTCAAAGAGGCACACAGATCAGAACGGGGGCCGGAGTGACGACGCACGCGGTGCGCCTGAACACGGTGACGAAGACGTACGGGCACGGGACACAGGCGGTGCACGCGCTGCGCGGGGTCACGGTCGACCTGCCGCGCGGCGGGTTCACCGCCGTGATGGGGCCCTCCGGCTCGGGCAAGAGCACCTTCCTGCACTGCGCGGCGGGCCTCGACACGCCCACGTCGGGAACGGTCCACCTCGGCGAGGTGGAGCTGTCGGGGATGAACGAGACCCAGCTGACCGAGCTGCGCAGGCAGAAGGCGGGCTTCGTCTTCCAGGCCTTCAACCTGATCCCGGCGCTCAGCGTGACGGAGAACGTCACCCTGCCGCTCCGGCTGGCGGGCGCCAGGCCGGACCGCGCCTGGCTGGCCGAGGTGATCGCGCGGGTGGGTCTCGGGGACCGTACGGGACACCGGCCGTCGCAGCTGTCCGGCGGACAGCAGCAGCGGGTCGCGCTCGCACGGGCGCTGGTGACCAGGCCCGAGGTGGTCTTCGCCGACGAGCCGACCGGCGCGCTCGACACCCGCACCGCCGCCGAGGTGCTCGGCCTGCTGCGCCAGGTCGTGGACGCGACGGGCCAGACCGTGGTGATGGTGACCCACGACCCGGTGGCCGCGGCCTACGCCGACCGGGTGCTGTTCCTGGCCGGGGGCACGCTGGTGGACGAGGTGTGGTCCGCCTCCGCGGACGCGATCGGGCGGCGCCTGGCCGGCCTCGGCGGGTACGGCAGGCCGGCGGAGGCCGCGCGATGCTGAGACTCGCCTTCGCCACGCTGCGCGGCCGGATGTCCTCGCTCGCCGGTTCGTTCCTCGCGCTGCTGTTCGCCACGGCCGTGATCACCTCGTGCGGGCTGCTCATGGAGACCGGCCTGCGCGCGAACACGCCCCCGGAACGGTACGCCGCGGCCCCGGTCGTGGTGGCCGGCGACCAGTGGGTCTCCGTCGGCATCAAGGCCGGCGGGGACACCTCGGCCGAGATGAGCGAACCGCTGCCGGAGCCCGTGGCGGTCCCGGCCGCGCTGGCCGGGAAGATCCGTAAGGTGGAGGGCGTGACGCGGGTCGTACCCGAGCTCACCTTCCCGGTGGGGCTGGTGGGCCGCGACGGCCGGCTGGTCGGGGGCGCCGGAGGGCGCACCCTCGGGCACGCCTGGGAGTCCGCGGTGCTCGCGCCGTACACCCTGCGCGCGGGCCGGGCGCCCGCCGCGCCCGGCGAGATCGTCCTGGACGCCGCGCTGGCCGGGCGGGCACGGCTGGAGGTCGGCGGGACCGCACGCGTCCTGGGCAGGGACGGCGTCAGGGAGTACACGGTGGCCGGGATCGCCGGTCCGGGGCTGGCCCGGCAGTCGTCGGTGTTCTTCACCGCCGAGCGGGCCGCCGAGCTGTTCGGCCGCCCCGGCCGGGTGTCGGCCTTCGGCGTGACCGGGCAGGGCGACCCCGAGCAGCTGAAGGAGCGGATCGACGCCGCGCTGGGCGGCGCCGGCGTGGTCGCCCACGCGGGCGCCGAAAGGGGGCTCGCCGACGACATCCGGGCCCTGACGGGCAGGGAGATGCTCGTCGGGCTCAGCGGCAGCCTCGCCGGGATCGCCGTCATGGTGGCGGTCTTCGTGGTGTCCGGGACGTTCGCGCTGACCGTACGGCAGCGCCAGCGGGAGATCGCGCTGCTGCGGGCGATCGGGGCGACGCCCCGGCAGGTCCGCATGATGCTCGGCCGTGAGGCCCTGCTGGTCGGGACGGTGGCGGCGGCGCTCGGCCTCCCGCTGGGGGTCGCCGTGGGCGACTGGATGTTCGGCCGATTCGTCTCGGTGGGGCTGCTGCCGGACACGTTCACGCTCGCCGTCGGCCCGCTGCCGATGCTGGCCGCCGTCGTGGCCGGGCTGGCCACCGCGTGGCTGGCGGCCCGCGCCGCCGTCCGGCGGGCGACGCGGATCCGCCCCACCGAGGCGCTGGGCGAGGCCGCGGTGGAACACCACGCGCTGGGCCGCGGCCGGATGATCAGCGGTCTGGCCTTCCTCGCCCTGGGGTCGGGCGTCACCGGTCTGGCGATGTCCATGACCGGCGAGACGGCGGCCGCGAGCGCGGGCGGGATCGTGCTGTTCCTCGTCACCGCCGCCGCGCTGCTGGGGCCGTGGCTCGTCCGGCTGGCCGCCGGGCTCGTCGGCGGCGCGCTCGGCCGGGCCTCCCGGGTGGGCGGCTACCTGGCCGTGGCGAACACCCGGGTCGGGGCCAAGCGGCTGGCGTCCGTCGTGAGCCCGCTCATCCTGCTGATGGCGTTCGCCGCGACCATCCTCTTCACCCAGTCGACGCTCGGCCACGCCGCCACCCGGCAGGCCGCGGAGGGCAACCGCGCGGACTACGTGCTGGAGTCGGCGGGACCGGGGCTGCCCGCGCAGGCGGCGCGCGCGGCGCGTGCGCTGCCGGGGGTGAAGGGCGTGACGGAGGTGATCGAGACGCAGGTGATCGCCCACCACGAGCAGCTGGGTGACCCCATGCTGACCTCGTACGGCGCCATCGGGCTGACCGTGCCGGCGCACGGGATCGACCTGGGCGTGCGAGCCGGCTCGCTGGACCGGCTGGACGACGGCGGGGTCGCGCTGAGCACGCTCAGCGCCGGCACCCTGGGCGCGTCGGTCGGCGAGAAGGTACGGCTGCGCCTCGGGGACGGCACGCCGGTCACGCGGACGGTGGTGGCCGTCTACGAGCGGGGCCTGGGCTTCGGCGACGTGGCCCTGCCGTACAGCGTGGTGCGTGACCACTCGGCGTCGGGCATGACCGGCCGGCTGTACGTCGTGGGCGGAGAGAAGGACCGGCTCACCGGACTGGCACCTGGCCTGACGGTCCTCGACAGGGCGGAGGTCGCCACCGCGCGGGACGCGGCGCAGGAGCTGAGCGACATGGCCAACCTCCTGGTCCTCGGGATGATCATCGTGTTCATCGCGATCTCGGTGGTCAACACGCTGGTGATGGCCACCGGATCGCGGGTGCGGGAGTTCGCGCTGCTTCGCCTGGTCGGCGGCACCCGGCGGCAGGTGCTCAGCATGGTCCGCTGGGAGGCGCTGCTGGTCGGCGGCATCGCGGTGACGGTCGGTACGGCGGTCGCCGCCCCGACGCTGATGGCGCTCAGCTACGGCGTGACGGGCTCGCCCTGGCCGTACGTGCCGCCGCTGGCCTACGCGGCGATGGCGGCGGCGACGCTGGGGCTGGCCTTCGCGGCGAGCCTCGTGCCCGCCCGGACGGTGCTGCTCGGCAGGCCGGCGGAGCAGATCCGCGGCTGACCGCCGTCCTGCGGGCTCCACCGGGAGTGGAAGCGGGCCGCGACGCGCTGCCGCGCG